>DMMN01000243.1 GCA_003453835.1 Bacteroidota bacterium
GAGCCAGGATCAAACTCTCCGTTGTAATTATTCATTTTCAACTTCAAGTTTGAACTATGGCTTGTTGAATCGCAATCGATTCAATTGCCAAGGTTGCAAAACCCTGTTCAATTGACTCGAGGCTATGCACACTTTTCAAAGAACAGTTCCATCGATAAAAATGCCCATCTTACATGGGCATTGGGAATGTATCATACTCAAAGAATCTCGGCACTTTCGTGCCACCCCTTCATTTGGGGTTACAAATATACATCCCCCAAACTCAAAAGTCAATATGTTTTTTAGGTTTCTTCAAGATTCCTTCATCCATTTCTCCTGACACGAAGCTCCAGCCGGATTCCTCTCCGTCAGCCCGTTTATTATCTCGTTGAAATTCGTCCCCAAATACGCTAATTTCGAGTTGCATAACTTATCGAGGAGGTCACTATGGGATTCTATATCTTTTTGGGTCTTGTCGTCATTCTGATATTCTGGATTGCTGCAAAGTATAACGGTCTCATCACCCTGCGGAATCAAGTGACAAATGGATGGAAGCAGATCGACGTACAGTTGAAGCGAAGACACGACCTCATCCCGAATTTGGTCAACACCGTCAAGGGACAGATGGAATTCGAACAAGACACCCTGGAAAAAGTCATTCAGGCGCGCAACGCCGCCGTCTCCGCGGCGGGTGTCGCCGACTCTGCCGCCAAGGAAGACGTTCTCACCTCCGCACTTTCCCGGCTTTTCGCACTTGTCGAGAACTACCCGACCCTGCGATCCAATGAAAACGTGAAGCAACTCCAGGAGGAGCTCACAAGCACCGAGAACAAGATCTCGTTTGCCCGCCAGTTTTTCAACGATATCGCGACAAAATTCAACATCGCTCAGCAAGTCTTTCCTGCAAACATCATCGCTTCGATATTCAACTTCAAGCCGTCCGAGCTTTTTGAGATCTCCGTAGCGGCTGAGCGAGAGGCTCCCTCCGTCAACCTCTCCCTCAAGAAATAGAGGGATGCCCCCCTGGATCCTGCAAGGAACATCTACGAGCAACAAGCACACAATAAGAAGCTCACGCTTCTTGTGATGGGTGTGTTTGTCGCGTTTCTTGCCTTCATCGGATTCGGACTGGACTATTTCTATCTCGGAACGGTAAGTGAGGATCTGTTTCTTCCACTGGGGACGATCGTCGCGATCGCAGTCGGTTCAGGCTCTGCGGTCTGGAGCCTTCAGAGTGGCGCGAAGGCGATCTTGATCTCAACCGGCGCTCTCCCCGCCGATCCTGCCAATCCTTCCCACAAGCAATTACTCAATGTCGTCGACGAGATGACGATCGCCTCCGGATTGCCAAGGCCGCGGGTCTACGTTATTCCGGACCCGGATCCAAATGCTTTTGCGACGGGGAAAAATCCCGACAACAGCACTGTCGCGGCAACACAAGGTCTCCTTGATTCGCTCAACAGAGAAGAACTTCAGGCTGTCATCGCTCACGAGATGAGCCATATCCGAAACTACGACATCCGGCTGATGACCGTGGTTGCCGCGCTCGTCGGATCGATTCTGTTATTGTCCGATTGGGCCCGGAGAGCGATGTGGTATGGCGGCGGCTCGCGAAGGAAGCGGAGTTCCGGCGGCGGATTGGGCGCCATTCTGCTTATCGCATGGATTATCGGGATCGCGGTCGCACCGCTTGTCAGCCAACTCATGGCCATGGCAGTCTCCCGAAAACGCGAGTATCTCGCTGATGCGTCGGGAGCGGAGCTGACGAGAAATCCTCTTGGACTTGCCAACGCTCTCCGAAAGATTGAAAGCGCGGCTGCACCCACAGCTTCAATCAAGCGCGGCGCGGCTCATCTCTGTATCATTGATCCGCTGGGTCGAAAGGTTAACCTCAAGGAAGGATTTACTGCAGAGTTGTTCGGCACTCACCCGCCTGTTGAAAAGCGAATCGTGGCGCTCAAGGCGATGGCATATCAATATGAGCGGCTTAAGACCTCTGCTTGAGTATTTCGCGCCGAACTTGTTTCTCCAGCCGAAGGTGTTCTTCAGCAGGGATGTGAAACCGCTCGCGTAGCTGATCAAGCTTCTCCGAATCCTCCGGAGTGATCACACCGTCCTTCCATCCATTCACGATCGCCTGAAGGTACATCTCGAGCTGAATCTCTTGCTGAAGATTCTCATGCTCTTGCTGCGTGATGCCCAGACTCCCTCGAAGCGTCGCAAGCATGTCATCTTCATCCTTGCTTAGCGTTCCATCTTTCCATGCCTGATTCAGCATTGCGACGTACGTTTGAAGAGACTCAGGGCTGACACCGGACTTCATCTTGGAGGCCATCTCGGCAGCTTCCGCCTTCTTTCGCTCCTCTTCCGCTTTCTTTCTTGCCTCTTCGGCCTTGCGCTTTGAATCCTCCGCCTTCTTTCGGTCCTCCTCCTCACGGCGTTTTCGCTCCGCCTCTTCTGCCTGTCGTCGCGCCTCTTCCTCCGCTTTTTTCTTCGCCAGCGATTCAGCGTGGCGTTGGGCCTCTTCGAGTGCCTTCTTCCGTTCAGCTTCTTCTTTCAGCTTGGCGGCTTCCTGGGATTTCTTCTTCGCCTCCTCCTCGGCCTTTTTCATGGCCTCTTCTTCTGCCTTGCGCCGTACCTCCTCCTCGGTCTTTCGTTTTGCCTCTTCCTCGGCTCTCTTCTTCGATTCTTCTTCGGCCTTTCGTTTTGCCTCCTCCTCCGCTCGTCGCGCTTCCTCTTCCGCCTTTCGTTTCGATTCGACATCCGCCTGCAAGCGGGCCTGCTCAGCTCTTACCAGACCATCATCCTGGCCGGAAGCACTCGGCTCGCCGGTCTTCCGCTTTTGCTCCAGGATCTTGCGCTTGAGTTCTTCTACCTTACGCCGTTGTTCTTCGATATCAGACATGCTCTAGGATATGAGATCGTTGGTAGTTGTGCGAATCAGCAGGAGGGCGTAGGCTGTGCGTAGAATAGCGGGCTCGTTATCGACAGCACAACAAAAAGCCCAATGAATATATCCTTTTCTGGTTCGAATGTCAACCGCAGCGCCGTTCCAAATTCCCCTTTGAAAATAGAAATCTGTCAGTTACCTTTGGGCGTTCTCCACCACACCCAACATCAACATCATCATCATAAAGGAGAATCACCATGGAAGAACAAGCTGCCCAGCAACCGACCGCGTCACTCGGGGATCTCATCATCAACGTATTCTCGTCGCCTTCTGATGCATTCGCAGGCTTGCGGAACACGCCCGCGCGTGGCAGCGTGTGGATCATTCCGATGTTGATCACAATTCTTTTAACCGCGGGATTCACGTACGTCATGTTCTCGAATGAGACGTTGAAGGAGCAGGCTCTCGAGGCGCAGCGCAAGGCAATAGAAGAACGTGTGGCGTCCGGGAGTATGAGCCAGGCAGACGCGGATCGGGCGGCCGAAGGAATGGAACAAATGGGTGGCATGATCATGGTCATCGCCATGGTGAGCGCTGTGGTGGTTATGGCGGTTGTCTTCTTTGCCGCAGCTTTGGTACTCTGGCTCGCCGGCAAGCTCGTGCTCAAATCGCCGGCGGGGTATGCGAAGTATCTTGAGGTGTACGGCCTCTCCAACTGGATTGGGTCCCTTGGACTTATCGTCACGATCTTAATGGCTGTAGCGATGAACTCTCTGTACGCCACACCAAGCCTCGGCCTTGCAGTCTTCTCTGAATACGACTCCGCCAATACGCTTCATAGGGTGCTGAGCGCCATCAACGTCTTTGGCGCCTGGCAGATGATTATCGTCGGAATCGGCATGAGCAAGCTATCGGATAAGAGCACCGGCATGGGCATTGGGCTCGCCGCGGTCCTTTGGGTGATTTGGATTGCCATTGCCGTGGCCCTCGGCTTCGCTCGCTAACCAACGGATCGGAAGAGATTTCTCGAACTCCCGCGATGTTGCATCGCGGGATTTTTTTATGTCCCGGCAGACCTTGCACGCGTGCGATGCGGGTGTGTGTCGAAGTCGGGTCTTTCTCTCCTTGCTTCACCATTCGGGAGTCTCCGTTCATTGTTCCGCTGCTTGCAATTCCATCCCTTTGTTCCTACTTTCTTCCCCACAATCTTCCGCCATGAACATCCTCCATGTCCTATCTCAGTTCGAAGTAACGGGCGCTGAAGCGTACGCGATCGCACTGATTGAAGAGCAGGCAAGGCAACATCACGCCGTTTTTCTTGCCTCCGACACCCTCACGCTTTCAGCGCCGGCAGAGTACCGGCAAATGCCCATCGGCAAGCGAGGATATCTTCGCCGACTTCGGAACATTCTCGCCCTGGTGAACTTCATTCGGGAGAAGAAGATAGATCTCGTTCATGCACATTCTAGAGCGGCAAGTTGGGTTTCGTATTTCGCCACCCGAAGAACGAACACTCCGTTCGTCTCGACCGTCCATGGGAAACAACACGTTCATCCATCGAGCAAGGCATTCAATGTCTATGGTCGGAATGTCATCGCCGTGTGTGAGAGCATTCGAGAGCATTTGCTCCTCGACCTCGGCCTTCCTTCGGAAGCTGTAGTCCTCATTCCCAATCCGGTTCCTCTTCAGAAGTGGCCCACTGCACGCCCTTCAGCATCAAAACACGAACTGTTCGGCATTACCCCTGAACGACCGGCGGCGGTATTTGTCGGGAGGCTAACGGGACCGAAAGGTGATGTCGTGAGGCATCTCCTTCAAGAGGTGGCTCCTCACGTCTATGAACGAACGAGGGCAGCTTTCGTCATCGTAGGGGGAATGATCGTCCCCGACGATATTCCCCGGCTTGCCTCTGCGGTCAACGACCGGCGGGCGGAACCTCTTATCGTACTGAAGGGATTCCAAAAAGACATTGCGCAGCACATCGGCGCGGCGGATGTCGTTATCGGCTCGGGCCGCGTCGTTCCGGAAGCTTTGGTGATGGGCAAGCGCGTCGTCGCGTTTGGTGAATCGAACTACGTGGGTCCAATCACCACCGCGAATTTTCAGGAGGGAGCCAAGAGCAACTTTGGCGATGCCGGAGAGTACACCACACCAGACGCTAAGAGAATCGTAAACGATCTCGCTTTTCTCCTGCAGAATACCGTAGTGTTGGATAACAGTCGCGCTTTGCAGCAAATGGTGCGAGAGCGTTTTGATTCTTCTGCCGTGGCATCGAAGATCAACACAATCTACCGACGTGCCCGCGTTCAAACGCATTCTCCGGCCTCAATACCGGTGCTCATGTATCACCGTGTGTTGGAGGCGGCGCCTCAAGGCCCCTCCCACGGCATTTGGGTCACGGCCCGGCAGTTCGCAAATCAGTTGCGTTCGCTGAAGCGTCGCGGCTATCACCCGATTACGTTTCGGCACTACGCAAGGTTTATGAACGGGGAACAAACGCTGCCGCCACGCCCGATCATCCTGACCTTCGATGATGGATATGAAGATAACTTCACGGTCGCCTTTCCGCTTCTCCGACAGTTCGGCTTCAGCGCGGTAATCTTTGCCGTGACGGACGAGCGCCGAACGAACTTCTGGGATTCTTCCGAGCCTCCCGCACGCCTCCTCTCTTCCGAACAACTCAGGGAACTGTCTCGTCATGGGATCGAAATCGGGTCGCACACATCCTCCCATTCCAATCTCACCATTTCGTCTCCGGAATCCGTCCAGAAGGAGGTGAAGGAATCCAAGTCGTCCCTGGAGCAACTCCTGGGAAACGAAGTGATCTCGTTTGCTTACCCCTACGGGGCTTTGAATGAAGCCGCTAAGCAGATGGTCGAAAACGCCGGTTACACCTTCGGCGTCGCCGCTGACACGGGATCTTTCACCTTCTACTCGGATCTGATGGGAATCCGCCGGAGCCAGGTTTTTCCATGGACGGACTCGCTGGGATTCTGGAAGAAGACGCAACCGCTGTACTATAGGTACAAAGCGATCAAACGCTAGTCGGTTATCTCCCCAGTGTTCTTGAGTAAGCTGATATCCCACACCCCACCCTTCGCAATTATCCTACCCTCTACAGGACCTTCAGCTACGCGTTTAGGAATTCCAAAATCTGGAACTTCCGGCAACTCACATCGGTTATAAAAGTCAGCTTTCCGTTTTGGGCCGTCAAGAGAGCCGGACGTTGACACCCATGTTCTTTCGGAAATCAAGATCGAGTTGACTCTTGGCCATTGCAGGTCCGGAGGGGATCTGCCGATGGCAGCAGTGAAACCGAAGGGACATTGGGAACCGTTCACGATTCACGGGGCTCGCTCGGGAATTCCAAAACCACCACACAACCACTTTTCTCATGAGGAGGGATGTATGAAGAAACGACTGTTGTTGATGCTCACGCTGGTGATCGCCGGCTCCATCGCTCTCACAGCTCAAGACAAGAAAGAGAGTACGAAGGAGATGACGATTTCGGGTGAGGTTGTCGATGTCGCCTGTTATCTGGCACAAGGCGCAAAGGGTGAGGACCATGCAAAGTGCGCCATCGCCTGCGCGAAAGCCGGCGGAGCGTTGGGAATTCTCACTGCCGATGGAAAACTCTATGTCTCATTACTTCCCGATAGTCACAAGAACGGTCCGAATCACCTCCTGATGGATCACGTAGGCCATCTGGTCGAGGCAAAAGGATACGTGCGCGTGAAGGGGGGAGTAAACGGTTTAATGATTAAGAGTGTGTCGATGGCGAAGATGTAGGGCGATCCATCCGTCGAAAGTTCAAAGACTGAGAGAGAATCTTCGAAGCTCTCATGGAAAGGCGACTCGCTGGGGTGGGGTCGCCTTTTTCTCGTTCGGTCGTCTACCTCCCGCTCTCTCATCCCCTCCTCACGAATGATCCAGCACTGACCGAACGGTTTGGATTTGTCCAGGGTCGCCAATCACGACCAGGGTATCTCCATCCCGCAGAATGGTTGACGCAGGCGGATTGAATTGAAACGAATCCCCCTTCTTGATGGAAAGGAGAACGACGCCCGACTTTGAAAAGGCGTCGCACTCGCCGAGGAGTGCGCCGCGGTATTCTGAGCGGCTCCCGACCCGGACATCCTCCACCCGGAGCGCGGAATTATCCCGCAACATAGTATCCAGAAAACTGACCGTCTCCGGCCGAACCATTTCGGAGACCATCCGCAATCCACCGATGAAGTTCGACGAGACCGCCGCATCAGCTCCGCTTCGTAGAAATTTCTCCCGCGACGCGACATCCTCCACTTTCGAGATGATCCGAAGCTTTGGGCCGAGCCCTCGCGCCGTTATCACGACGAAGAGATTGTCTTTGTCGTTCGGCAGAGTGGTAATGAGGCCCGCGGCGCGTCCGATGCCGGCGGCAATCAAGACGGAATCATCCGTCGCGTCCCCCTCAATCACGGGCACGTCGCTCTGAGCAAGCTTGTTCACTTTCGTGATCTCTTGCTCAACGACTACGCACACTCGTCTCGTGCGCAGCAATTCCTCCAGCACGTACACGCCGGTGTTGCCGTAGCCACACAGAATATAGTGGTTTGAAATCCGACCGATCTTTCTTTTCATCCGTTGTCTCCTTAGAAAACCCGACATCTCTCCCTGGACAATGAACTCCGTCACTTCTGTGACACCGTAAAGAATGATCCCCATTCCCCCCATGATCAAGAGAATCGTGAACATCCGCCCGACCATCGACAGCGGATGGGTCTCGCCGTACCCGACCGTCGCAAGGGTAATCACGGTCATGTAGAGAGAGTCGAACAGAGGCCACCCCTCGATGAAGTGGTAGCCGAGCATGCCGAGGAGAAGAATGAGAAAAAGAAGTGTAACGATGCGAAGTGCTTCTTTGAGAGGATTCATCGAGTGCGATCAGAGACGGTGTGGCACGAATATACAACAAGCGGGCGAGAAATGAAATTGCCTGAGCCCTTCTTCACGATTTCACACCGGAAAGGGACGACAAAAAACCCCCAAGGCCTTGTGCCCCGAGGGTTTCAGAATTCCAGCTTTCAGACATCTCATTTGAATTGAGGGGCGAACGAAACGCCGAACGCCGCGGCCCAGAGCCCTCCGAACTTAGGAGAGTCAGGCCCGATCAAGTTCGGCACACCGACGGCGTGCCGGACTTCCGCGAATCCCGTGAAGCCCTGGCTCATGCGCACGTCGAGTCCCCCTTTCGCACCGGGCGCTATCGTTCCGTTTACTTTCTGCTCGTAGCTCCACAACGTGGCCATGGCGCTGAGACCGACGTAGGGCCTGACGGATCCATCAGAAAAATAGAAAGTCAAATCAGTGCCGAGGATTCCCAAGCCAAGACTGAAGCGTGGTGATCGATAATAATTCGGATTGCGATCATTCGAGATCGGAGAGTAATACGGCGCAAACAATCCGGCGACCGGGACATAGTCCCGCTCATCCACGATTCCCGACGTTCCGTACCGGAACTGAACACCGGCGAAGATCTCCACGGAGGGCGAGGAGAGACGGTTCGGTGCGTATCGAAAGAGCACCATCGGACCGTACCGATCTTCCCCATCGACGCGGTAGCTGCCGTAAGCAATCATCGTCGTGAGGCTCGATCGACTTCCGCCTTTCGTAGGGGAGGAGATACTCGTAGAGCCTCGCCTCGAGGATGTTGCGTTCGGCGATTGGTTGAGACACGTTTCGGTCAACTGCGCAAGGGCTGTTGCATACATGAGCAGCATTGCCGCCACTCCGGAAATTCTTTTCATCACGTGATCCTCCACGACGTGGTTATCGAGCCATCACTAACTGTGATGAGCCAATAGTAAGGAGCCTCGCAAAAACATGCAACAGCCTCACTCTTTGCCGCCTTCAAACCGCTGCCATTCGTCCGCGTACTTCCGCAACTGACGATCCGCCAGGTGATAGATGGTCCCTTCCTCGTACGCTCCGGCGCCTTTCTGCGCTCCAGCGCTCTTCCCGGTCAGTATTTCAATCCCTTCCTCCACCGTGGAGACGGCATAGATGTGAAAAGCCTTTTTCTTCACCGCCTCTATCACGTCTTCCCTAAGCATGAGATCGCCGATGTTCTGGATCGGTATGATGACTCCCTGCGTGCCCGTAAGTCCCCGCGCTTTGCATACATCGAAGAATCCCTCGATCTTGAGATTGACCCCGCCGATCGGCTGGATCTCCCCTTTCTGATTGACCGAACCCGTTACGGCAATCTCTTGTCGAATCGGAACGCCGGAGAGACTCGAGAGGATCGCGTAGATCTCCGTTGATGAGGCGCTGTCGCCATCGACCCCGCCGTAGGACTGCTCGAACGTGATGCTGGCACTCATGATAAGCGGTTTATCCTGTGCAAACTTGCTTCGGAGATAGCCGCTGAGGATTGCCACTCCCTTCGTATGGGTGGGGCCGCTCATTTCGGCTTCGCGTTCGATATCGATGACGCCGGCCCGGCCTACCGCCGTTTTTGCCGTAATGCGAGCCGGCTTTCCGAACGCGTGCTCTCCGATGTCGTACACGGACAAGCCGTTGACCTGCCCGACCACCTCCCCTTTGGTGTCGATGATGATGGTTCCATCGTCGATCATTTCCTGGATCTTGTCCTCCACCAGCTTCACTCGATAGATCCGTTCTTCGATCGCTTTTTTCACGTGTCTTGCGGAAACCGCTTTTGCTTTTTCTTCGGAGGCCCAGTAGTTTGCCTCGCGAATGACATCCGCGAGGATGTTAAACCGTGTCGAGAGCTTCTTCTGACGACCTGCCGTTCTCACGCCAAACTCGATCAAGCTTGCCATCCCCGTCTGGTCGAACGGACGAAGCTTTTCGTCCTCGCAGACCATCTTGATGAACCTGAGATACTGCTGCACTGCCTGATCGTCCTTCGGCATCTCGTAGTCGAAGTCGGCTCGAACCTTGAAGATCTTTTTGAAGTCGTCATCGCGGTAGTACAGAAGCTGGTAGATCTCCGCATCGCCGATCATGATCACTTTCACGTTCAGATCGATTGCCTCCGGCTTCATGCCGGACGGTGCAATGCCGAAGAGGGGCTCGTAGGTGTGGATCTCGATTTTCCCGTTGCGCAGCGTCCGCTTCAGATCCTGCCAGACGCCGGGCTCAAGCAACGTATCGAGCGCGTTGAGCACCAGATAGCCGCCGTCAGCCAGCATCAGCGACCCGGCCTTGATCTGAGTGAAATCCGTTCGCCAGACCCCCCCTTTTTCGAACAACCGCTCGACCGTCCCAAAGATGTTCTTGTATTTCGGATTCGTTTCGATGGCGATGGGGATATGCTCGGTCTGCGAGTTATCGACAAGGAGGTTCACCTGAAATTCAATAAACTCATCTTCTTCCGCCTCCTCGTGTTGATGCTCCTGCTGGGGCGCTGGAGCGTGAACGGTGCGGAAACGATCGAGGCTTCCCCGGATGGTCGAGCGTACTTCTTCCAGGTAGGTATGCACCTTCTTGCTCTCGTACGTCACCTTCATCGCTTCGATCCCTTCATCCACGAGCGGCATCACGAGTTTCTCCTCGACCTCGACAAGAGATTGTTGTACCTTCTTTTCGATGTTCCGCAGCTCGCGAAACACGGTCGCCATCTGTTTCTCCAGCACTGTCTGGCTTTCCTTCAATTGCTCGTACTGCTCCTTCGGAAACTCCTCCTTCTGCATGAGTGTTTCGAGTTCGTCGAGACTCGTCGTCTTTTCACCGACGACGGGTACGATGTCCGGTCTCATCAGATTACCGACCTGCACCTGAACCAATTCGAATCCTCTCTCCTTCACGCGCTTCTCGAAATCCTGCAGAACGGATTTCTGTCGATCCTGGAAATGACTCAAAACGGACTTGCGGGCGTCTTGATACCGTTGACCTTCGTAGACGGCCGGGATATCCCGAACGAGCTCGCGGATGAAACTGGCCATGTCCTCCTTGAGTCCTCTTCCCTGGCCGGCAGGGAGCGAAATCGAGATTGGCTGATCGGGATTCTTGAAGTTATAGACATAGCAATGATCGCGAAGCTCCGCGCGTTTGGCCTCGAATTCGTGCAACATGCGTTTGATGGTGGTCGTCCGACCGGTGCCGGAGAGGCCTGTGACGAAGATGTTGTACCCGAAATGCTTCATGGCCAGCCCCACGCGCAGCGCGCGCAGAGCGCGTTCCTGACCGATGATTTCCCTGCTGGGTCTGATCTCCGCGCTCGACTTTACGCCGAGAGACTTCGGATCGCATTGCCAGCGGAGTTTCTCAACCGGAAGAGGCTTCACAGTTGAGGCAGGCTTGAGGAGGAGACCTTTAGCTTTGGAGACCGGCTTGTTCTTTTTCATGAGGAGTCAAACGATGAGATGAAAACCGTTGGTGAGAACTGAATCCTGAAACTCGTGTTGATGATACAGAAAAGAGGGGGGAGTTGCAAACAGAGAGGACGGGCAATCCTACGGCCCATCGTTCGGCGCCTTCTCCCCCGTTAGATGAAGCAGGCCCTTCAGATCGGCAAATCCCTTCACGACAACGATGACGGCGATGCCGAAGAAAGCGAGGGCAGCAACGGCAAACACAATCATCCAAGCGAGGGCACCCGGGCTCATGAGCGAACCTGTTCGATGAGTTGTTTCGGAGGCGACACCTCCTGCGTCAGAAGGGAGCCGAGGATCATCCCCGTTGCCGCAAGAATGAAGCTGAGGATACCGGAGATATTGACATCGGTGATGAACAGCATCCATCCTGGAAGCACATCGCGTATCTTCTCCAGAAGCAGGAATCCCGCCGGGCTGAGGGCTCCGAGCAGAAGACCCCAGTAGGCACCGACGTTGTTCGCTTTCTTCCAGTACAATCCTGCGGCAACACAACTGAGTGCTCCGGCGGTATACATTGCACCGGTGATGAAGACATACTGGTAGGCCGTGTCGGGGATCTGATACCAGAGACCGAACACGAGCAGAAAAGCGCCGATGATGCCGGCAACGATGCGAGCAATGAAAATCGTCGTCGATTCGGAAAAATCTGTGGCACGGAGCGCACCAAGAACGTCGCGTGTGAAAACCGAACTCCACGCGAGCAGGTACGCACTGTACGTGGACATCGAAGCTGCAAGCATGCCAGCGACGAGGAGTCCGAGAATTCCGCTTGGCACAATGCGCCCCAGAAGCTTCGGCAGCGCCGCGGCGGAGGATTCCCCCGGCCCAAGCAAGGCGAGAGCCCCAATCCCCAGAAACATCGGTACAATCGCTCTGCCCGCAAACGTGAGGCTCGTCCAAAAGAATACTTTCTTTGCTGTCTCAGGGCTTTCTGAGGCCAAGGCTTTGGAAATTCCCGGTTGCCACATCGCGGCCGCGGCTAAATTGCTTACAAAGACCCAAACCATAAACACCCACCCGAATCGCGAGTTCACAAGTGGATTCACCCCCGCGTCACCAAGCTGAGCCGTGACGGCGGCAGACATCTGATCCAGGTCAATATGCACCAAGACAGCAAACGTGGCGATCAACAATCCAAATGAGAGGACGCCAAACTGCATGTAGTCTGTCACGACGACGGAGAACATTCCACCAAGGATTGTGTACGCGATAACGATAAGGAGCATGACTGTCATGGTGATCATCAAGGCTCCGGGGCCGAATCCCATCACCTCCGAGAGGAAGATTCCATCGAACTTCAGGAAGATCCCCATGTTGAGGACGCCGCCGAGGAAGAGGATGATACCGCCGATGAGTCTCACCCTCCGGCTGTACCGAAGCTCGTAGAACTCCGGGATCGTCATCACTCGATGTCGGCGGAGTCCTTCGATGATGAATCCCGTCTTTCCGACGACCAGATAGGCAAGCATGGCAAGAACGCCGATAACGAAACAGGAGAATCCCGTAAGATACCCGAGCTCACCGAAATACATGAATGTGATCGTTCCGAATTCCGTCGCTGCGAAGGTTGCAACGCCGAGTGCGACTTTGATCCTTCGCCCCGCCACCATGTAGCCCGAGAGATCTTCAACAAACCGCTTCGCCCAAATGCCAACGCTGATGCTCGCCGCGAGATACAGAGCGAGAACGATCCAGTCGAGTGGCCCAAAGTTCATAGCGCTTTTCAGGAGGAGAAGAGTTGATGCCAGAAGCGTTGATAGAGACTCCATTTGATGAAGTTGATCCCCCAGTGTGGGCTTGCGCCCGACATCCAGCACGTCACGCGACCGTTTCCCCAAGGCCTTGCGGCAAGCAGCGGATGCCACGTTTCTCGATCTTGAATCTCAACCAGTACATCGCATCCGTCGCGTACGCGACATTCGTTGAAACCCAGGAGCGGCGGAATCGTCGACCAATCGATCCCCCGCACGGCGGGATGGTCGGGCATCGGACAACGAACCGGATATCCGTTGGTGGACTCGATCAGATCGTCGTGCGGCAAACACCTCACGGGGAGTACGTCGTGAAA
>DMMN01000307.1 GCA_003453835.1 Bacteroidota bacterium
TGAGGAGTGCTGCCCCGTATCACCATGTCGACGAAAACGTTTGTGCTCATTCCTGCCGGCAGTGACAAAGGAGTCCAGGTGTCACCGGCGCTCGTACTGAAATAGATGCCTCCCTCAAAGAACGTATTGAGGGTCTGGGAAAAAGTCGACTTCAAGCCGCCGATACCCACAAGCAAACGGTTTGGGTTGACCGGGTCAATAAGAACATATTGTGCATAGGTGTTCGAGAGTCCGGAGACTTTTTGGTGCCAGGTTAAGCCGCCATCGGTGCTCTTGTAAACGCCTCCCGAAGAACTCGGAGAGAGCGGATTGCCGGCAGGGCCGGGTCCATTGACGGTGGAAGCATAAAGGATGTTTGAGTTGTTCGGGTCGATCGCGATATCGAGAATCTGAGAGTACCCCGTCTGGTTGGCGGTGCATTTGAGACCTTGGCGCAAGCGCATCCATGTCCGACCAGCGTCGGTGGTCTTGAACATCCCGTTGGTCTCCGTTCCGGCGTAGACAATGTTTTCATTCTTCGGATCGATCGTGAGGGAGTGAAACATGTGATCTTGAACATTGCCGGGTCCTCCTTTCAGAGCGCCGTTGATCTCCGTCAGGCAGCTATCGTTTTGAGCGAAGGCGTAGCCGGAGATCAAAAGCAGCGAGAGAACGAAAACGACCCGTGACCAACGTTGTCTCATTCGAAATTTGATCGAACGTGAACGGATAGGACATCCAGTCTGAAGAACAGCTCTTCATTGAACACGATCCGCCGAAGAAAGGTTCAGCCGGATTTTCCTTCATCGGATGAGAACCATCGCTCGTCGTTGCGCCTGATTGCTGACTGTCATTCGATAGAAGTAGATCCCACTTGGTAGCCCGTCTGCGTCGAATGAGACAAGATGCCTCCCTGGAGACCACTCCTCGTCCAACAGTGTTGCCACCTTTCTCCCAAGGACATCAAAGACAATCAGCCGCACAGAACCGGCGGTTGCTACCTCAAACCCGATCGTTGTCGATCCGTTGAAGGGATTCGGATAATTCTGGAAAAGCTTGAACGCGGAGGGGGGAACCACGGAGCTTTCAATGCCGGTTGTTTTCGCGCCCCGAAGGTGGATGAACCGCGGCTTGCGCAGTTCTTCCGCATATTTCATTCTGATGAACGGATTCACTTCAATGCGGGCATCGCCCCATTCTTTCCATTGACCGAATTGAGTCCAATCCCAGTTTATGTAATTGAAGCCTTTGACTTCGGGGTGCTCGTCGAGAAATCTCCAGAACGGCACGAACCAAAGGTTCCAATCATTCATTCCATCGTTAAAATCGGTTGTGACAAAGGTGCCGGCGGCTGAGAGCTCCGAAAGAAATACCGGCTTCCCTTTTTCGCGCGCGAGCGCGAGAAAACGCTCGGATTTGCCTTTGGTTGAAAGCTGTCCCCTCCGGTAGCCGGCAGAATCGGGATGGAAATCACGCACGTAGAAAAGATCTAAAGAAAACCAATCCACGTATGAATCACCGGGATACCAGCGAGCGCCACGTGTATCAATCGAGTCGAAATCGTTTGGCGCGCTCGGATAGTAACACCACAAGAACGCGGCAGAATCGGCCGCACCGAAGGCTCGAAACCTGTCAACGATCTTTCGGAACGCGAGAGGATAGAGGTACGGATGATACGGATTCCAGGATCCGTTGAACTCAAAGCCCGGTCGGATGAAGATTCTTCTCCCGTACTCTTTGCACGCAGCGGCAATCGAATCGATGATGTAGTCATACCGATTGCCGGTGGCGATGATGCTGTCTGTCCACACCCTGCCGTCTGTGAAGGCGATGCTGAGATGAGGAATTCTGCCGATGTCACGTTCCGCTGTCAGCGCCTGCCGAAGTTGTTCGAATTTGTCGCCGCGCGTGCCGGGAATATCATAGTAGAAATTGTAAACGACGGGGTGGATGGTCGAATCTGCGAGGCCCGCAATGTATTCGTTCACCCATCGGTTTGATTGACCGACTCCGTGGTAGACCTTTCCGTTGGGAGGCTCAAGCTTGGCCGGGACACGGGCAGCCGCTCGTTCAATCTCTTCGAAGAACTGCTTACAAGCGTAAGTGAAGGTATACGGTTGGGACTCCGGAACATTGCGTGAAGGATGATCGTACCAACTCCAAACCTCGATTTCATCCGGATCACCTCCCGTATCTTTGTAGCGATACCAGGAGGCCAAGGTTCTTTCGTAGAACATCTGATCGCTTTGGAATCCACCTAGTTGCGAGTTATGAATCCGTCCGTGGCGCAAGCCTTTTGAATGGAGGAATTCTTCCACGGCTTTGATCTTCTTCCACCCTTGAGTCGGCGGATCGTCGGAGTATTCGTAGGGTGAGTCGGAGTGGAAGATTTCGAGCGTCTCGCCTCGAGAAGACACGACGGCGAGAACGGTGTCCAGGGTCATGAGGAGATCACCGTAGTTGTTGCCGGGGTAGTTCGGCAGGCTGCCGACCCGATACCATGGAATCGGCTCTACCAACGCGAAGCGTACGGCCGGCAGCACTCTTCGGATTTCCTTCATATAGTCCACCATCTCGTTTGCAGCTCGCTGTACACTCCAGTTACAGGTTCCGTTCGGGTCGCCGCCGGCAATCATCGTGTTGATCGGTGAATCCATCGTGATGAAGTCGATCGGTCCGCCACGCGAGTACCATCGAAGCAGTTGAACCAACTCTCCCTGAGCGTGCCGTTCGCCGGCAAGCGAATCGCAACCCGAGAAGGGACGAAGGCCGCCGCATTCGTAGTTCACTAGCACGCGCGCATCTTTGAGTTTTCTTACGGCGGAGAGGAGGAGCGTTGTATCGGTGCGTTCTGTGAGTGCGTTGACGTGAATGCTGAAGACGTGGATTCTCGACAGGAGGGTATCCCACGCTGTCCCTGGTTTGAACATATCCCAGAAATCGGATCGCACGGACGCTGGCGAAATCCAATATCGCTTGCCGCCGTTGAATCCTCTGCCATGCAATCCAGACCTTTCCGGCGAGATCTGCAACGATTCTTGTCCGATCAGATGCAGCGTGCAGATCAAAAACAAGAGCGTGACGAGAAACGTCTTCATCTTCGAAGCCTCACACGTGGCACGGTTTCTTGAAAGGGAGCCAATGATCAATCGAATCACCGCAAGTATACCATCGCCCGCTGCAATGAACGATCGCCGGCAGTTAAGCGATAGAAATAGACGCCGCTGGGAAGAGGTGATCCATCGAATCTGGCCTGGTGGTATCCTGTCACAAGATCGCCATCGATAAGAGTCGCGATCTCTCTCCCAAGCACGTCAAGAACGGTCAGCCGGATAGACTGGCTCGTTGGTAAATGAAATACGATCGTGGTGGTTGGGTTGAACGGATTCGGATAGTTTTGCTGAAGGGAAAACAGGGCCGCCGTTGAAGGCTTGCCTTGTCCGACGGACGTGGAGGATCGAAGGAACCAACTCTTGGTCGTCGGATCGGTCTTGAGGAAGGTGAGCAGCAGTTGAGCGACCTTCGTCCGGCCGGATGTATCGGGGTGCGTGCCATCGGATGTGAAATCCCTGCATTGCCAGAAGAAGCCGTCGCTCCGTGGGATCATTCCGTCCGCCCAGAGGTACGGCCCCCACGCAAGCCACGGTGCACGGACGTTCAGGCCGGAGTAAGCAAGCGACGTGTCACCGTTGATTTGTTTTTCGATGAGCCATTTGACGGAGAAGCCGGACTCGTACGCGTAAGGTTCCGGGTTCAGAGACGTTGTCGCGTATCCTCCGTACGTTCTGCTCGACCAGTACGCGATCTTGATGTTCGGGTATTTCGATTTCAGGTTTCGGGCGATGGCTTCAAGCTCCGACCTCAGCGTCACCGCATGCGTCGGGAAGGCTTGCGTCGGTCCTGCATCTGCTTCCTTCACCCACGCAATCTGAACTTGTTGCCGTGTGACGCCCGCGTTCGTGAGGCGTTGATCGATGGTCGTCCAGAACGTAGCGCCCGGATTAGAGATAATCGCCGCAGTTTGGCCGCCTTGTGCACCGTCGACGATGGCGACTTGGGTATTCTTGTCGCGGTCGGCGTCTGCAATGGACTTGAACCTCGAAAACTCTTGCGTTGTGTTCGACATGCCGATGGAGAGCAACACCATCTTTCCTCGGACCGGATCGGGGGTGCCGTTTCCATCAAGCGGCCTGATCTGCCGGGAGATGTGAAGACCAGCAGAGTCGTGCGCGAAGGGNNCCCTCCCTGGTATCCTTTGTGCGAGCCGGTCCCAAGTTCCGTGAGCGGCTTCAAACCGACGGAGGTTTTTGTGCAGTCTTGACCCGGGGCAGTTTGTCTGAAGCACCAGGATGTAAGCAGGAGAATTGTGATGCACTTACTGATTCGACTCATAGAGACTCTCACCGTTTCGGATGAGTTTTGAAGAACTCCCACATTGCATCGGTAGCGGAAAGCTCTTCGGTCGGTTCATCCCCGAAGATCGAGCCTCGCTCACCACCGGGCCACGCGTGTTTCCCAGCTCTGATGGTATAAAGCACAACGGCGGATCGGCCGTCGCCACCGGAATACGTTTCCCTGATGACATTGCCGTGCTCCTCGCGTATCGGTCTGGTTGAGCATTTATTCTGCCTGATCCAGAATGAAACCGCAAAGGAGACGGGATTGTCGATTCGCGGATTCGGGTCGGCGCGTTTGAGCGGAGCGCCGCCGCCATAAAGCACATGTTCATCCTCGGTGCCATGGAAGATGATGACGGAGACCGGATGAGCGGGCTTGCACTCCGGGTGGTTCATGGCACCGGCGACGGGAGCGATGGCGGCGATTTTATCCGAGAGCGCGCACGCTAGAACGTACAACATCATTCCGCCGTTCGATATTCCGGTAGCATAGACTCGTTTCGGATCGATGGGGTAGTGCGTCACAAGCGTGTCGAGAAGCGAGCGGATGAAGTCGACATCATCCGTCTTGTTGTCGAGAGCCCAGCCGCAGCAGTTGCCGGCATTCCAGGTAAGCAAACGCTGCTTGAAGCGACCGGTGCCGTAGGGGTACACCGCGACGAATCCTTCTTCGTCGGCCTTCTTGCTCATGCGGCTCATCTTTGCAGCGTTCTCGCCGTTTCCTCCACCACCGTGCAGGACAATGACAAGAGGCGTGGCTTGCTCGCTATTGAACGAGGGTGGGAGGTGAAGGAGATAATGTCTTGTTCGACCGTTAGAAACAANNAGTCGTTGAAACGATTGAAACGTGCAAGGATCCTTCTGGTGAAACAAGGCCGCCGCTTATCTTGACAATCCGACGTCCAAATTGGTTTAACCGTAGCCCCTGTGTCGAGGACGCCGTCACAGGGAGGATGGAAAAACAAAGAAGGGGCGCCGTTGTCTACACAAAGTCAACAACGCACGCCCCTGATGAATGAGCAGCACGGATCCTCCCGAGCAGCTCCTCTCCCGATGCTACTGCGGTCGACCCCGCCTCATCTGGGCCCGCTCTTTCTTAAATTCCTCATACTTCTTGATTTGTTCCTTGTCGAGCAGCTTCTCGATCTTCTTGTCGATCTTTGCCGTCAGCTCTTGCATGGCTTTTTGTGCCGCCTCGCGGTCGCCCTGGAATGATCCCATCATACCCATCATCTCTTTCTGTTGGTCCTCAAGGATCTTCGTGAGTTCTTTTGTCTGCTCGTCGTTCAGCGTGAGCCGCTCTTTCATTTGCTTTGCGCGCTCCTCGGGCGATCGCCTCATTCCCTGGGCCTGGGCAGATTGTTGCAGCGTGAAGAACAGCGCGAGGATTGCCGCGAGGGCAAGAATGCGTCTCGATGAGAAAAGGAAGTTAGTCATAAGTGGTCCTCCTGATGAATGAATGATGGTGATGAGTGAACACGAGCAGATTGATGAAAAACACTTTTTGTGAGCCATTAAGATACCGAGACACAAAGCTAATCCATGTGAAACAGCATCTGAACGGTAATTTGCCTGGCGAACATACTCTTCTCTTTTGTTCTCTGAGTGACTTTGAGTCTTCGTGGCAGATGCTTTTGGGTCTTTCAACACAGCGGGAGTCATCAGAGCTTCGATTTCGGAACCGGGCTTTCCGTAGCGATGAGAACAACCGTCCAGAGCTTAAGCTGCTCGGGCATATCGGCTCTGCCAATATCGGCAGGTGGCGTTGGGCGCGATCCTCCTCGTCCGCCTCCCCGTCCTCCGGTCGGCCTGCTGCTTACTGCTCGCTCTCTCATAACGTCTCGGCCCAACTCCGCAGTCTCGAATCCTATGCCGACATTGTTTGATCCTTCAAGTCCGACAGCAAACGGATGCTCGTTGGTTTTGCGCAACGCAACCTTCAGCTCGTAGACCAGGGACTCCTGGGAGCGGCCGATTCGAACCTGAACTCCTCGGGCATCCAGAACCGACATTCGTTGGCGATCTTCTGCTGTAGCGCCGACGATCTCCAATTCTCGTCCGGATTGTTCCAGCATGCGTCGAAGCTCTTCCGGGTTGCTGCCATCCATTGGCCTTCTTCCTTGCATCGGTGCGCCGAGAGGGAAACGAATCCCAAATGAGCGCGCCTTACCCCCTTGAGGATCGATCCAAACGGTGAAGCCGAGTCCGGCGATTCGTGTCTGCATCCTTCGATCCGTCGTCACAAGACAGACGTACAGATACTCACCGTCGTTCCTCACGCCGACTGATACGTTGGATTCTTTCAGAAACGTTGTGGCGTCCTGCCAGTCAGCAGCCTGTCCATCGATGGTGATCTCCCGATCTCTCCAACCGCCCGCCAACTCGACTGAGCCGGCACAACCGATGACGGAGGTGCCTATGGAGACAAGAACGAGAAGAAGAAATGATTGAGAGGAAATCTGCCTCTTCATTGTCACGGCCTCCTGTCTGTTGGTGAGATAGTAACGAGCGAGGCTGGATTTTGACTCGCGGAAAAACCGCCAAGGGTCGTTTGTCATCGCTCGAATCTACGCGAATCTTCGCTAACTTTCGATATCACATCACAAAGTACCAATCTTCTTAACGGCAGGAAGAGGATGACGTTCTATCGTCGGAAAACATACCCAGGCTGATAGGCCCCCTTGAGATCTCAGACAAGGAGGTCGGCTGAATACCGACCTCCTCGTTTCTCCAAAGCCTATGCCAAAGCCTATGTAAGACTGATCCACCGATTCATCCGGTCGGAAGCTTTCCGGAAATGTTCGCGAATCCATTCGGGAAACGGACATGGGGAACCTCTGGATGTTCATTTGCCCGGAATCGGTTCGACCTCAGCTTCCTCTTTTCTGAAGCGGGAGAAGAACTGGCTCAGTCTTACCGACCAGTCTTCCAGCAATGAATAGAACGTCGGTACGATCACCAGCGTGAGAAAGCTCGACACGGTAAGCCCGGCGATGACCGCGACGCCGAGCGGTCCCCAAAAGCCGGCGCTTTCGGCGCCGACGACAAAGTGCCCGGCGCGCCAGTCAAAATCGAAGCCGGTCGCGAGGGGGACTATGCCGAGCACCGTTGTTGCCGCGGTGAGAAGAATCGGGCGAAGGCGGGTGCGGCCCGCTTCGAGAAGTGCCTCGTCCACGGCCATCCCCTCGTTCCGCTTTCGCTTGACGAAGTCAAGCAACACGATGGCATTCTTGACGACGATGCCGGCAAGCGCGATGACGCCTACGCCCGTCATGATCAGAACGAACGGCGTGCGCGTCACGAGGATGCCCATCATCACGCCGATGAGCGAGAGGAGAACCGAGAGCATGATAACAAACGGCACCTTGACGGAATTGAACTCGGAGACTAAAATCAGGAAGACCAGCAGAAGCGTAATCACGAATGCCCGGCTTAGGAAGTCCTGTGCCTTGTTCTGTTCTTCATCCTTGCCTGTGAACTTGATGGTGTAACCGGCCGGCCATTCGAAGTTGGCAAGTCGCCCCTTCACATCATTGAGCACCTCTGACGCCACACGTCCTTCTACGTTTCCGGTTACGGTGATGACGCGTTTCAGCTCCTTCCGCCGGATATCGGTAAGTCCGGACGTCTTCCGAATCGTCGCGACCGATGTCAGAGGGATTGATAACAATTGTCCGCGCCGGTTCATAAACGTGATGTTAAGTTTCTCAAGATCTTCGACCGACTCGCGTTGATCTTCCCGCAGCCGGACGCGAATTTTGTATTCATCTTCTCCGACACGGTATTTCGACGCTTCTGCACCGCTGATTGCAGAGCGGACGGTGTTGGCGATCTGCCCGGTGTTCGACCAGAGAAGACCGGCTTTCTCGCGGTCGACAATCACCTCCACCTCCGGTCGACCCACGTTGTAATCATCCTTCAGGTCAACGAGGTTCGGTACGGATTTGATCTCTTCACGGATCTGCGAGCTCAGTTCCGCAAGTTGGGCATACTCCTCGCCGGAGACTTCAATGCTGACCGCCGCCCCGACCGGGGGGCCCATCTCCTGTTTGTTTACCCGAACTTCTGCCCCTGCAATTCCGGCGAAGCGTTTTCGGATGTCATCGAGGATCACAAACGTGCTGGCGTCGCGCTTCGCTTTTTGAAAAAAGTTGACGGCGATGCGGCCTTTGTTCGATGTCCCCTGGCCGCCGAAATCAAAGGGGTCGTCGGACGTTCCGATACTCGTTGAAACGAACTCAATGTTGGGGCTGCCAGTAACGTTCGACAGTCGCTCCTCGAGTGTCTGCGCGATGGCGTTTGTGACGTCCAGAGACGTCCCGGGAGGCGATTCGATTGCGGCACTCACCTGGTTGGGTTCGGTGCTCGGAAAGAACTCGATGCCGGTATTGAAGACACCGAACAACACAAAGACGACGAACAGCATCAGTACAGAACCGGCAATGGTGAGGCCCCTTCGCTGGAGGGTCCAACGAAGCGTTGAAACGTACTTGTTCTGCATCCATGGGAACAAGACCTCGTCCGTCTCATGATAGAGGAAGGTGAGTGGATTGTACTTCCTCCACCAATGCGGATGCTCGAGGTTCTCCTTCGCCTTTCGAATCTCACGCCTGTAGTTGATCCATTGGGCGCCCTGGACCGGGCTGATGACGAAGGCGACGAACAAGGAGGCGCCGAGCGTCGCAATCAGCGTGGTGGGGAGATACCACATAAAGTCACCTACGACGCCGGGCCAGAACAGGAGCGGCACGAAGGGGGCAATGGTCGTGATCGTTGAGGCAACGACGGGCATCGCAACTTCTGCGGTGCCGTCCTTTGCCGCCTGCATCGGGCTCTTGCCGTATTCCTGCTGGTGGCGATAGATGTTTTCGATAACGACGATCGCATCGTCCACAAGGATGCCAAGGGCTAGCACCAGGGCGAAGAGTACGACGAAGTTCAACGTCACGCCGAATGCTGAGAGGACGATGAATCCGATGAACATCGACAACGGAATGGCCGCTGAGACGAGCAGCGCGTTCTTGAATCCAAAAAACATAAAGAGGGAGAGGATGACAAGAAACATTCCCGTGAGGATGCTGTTTTCCAGCTCGTTGACGGAGCGCTGAATGAAAACCGATTGGTCGTTGGAGATGTCGAGCTTGATGCCTGGCGGCAGTTGGCTCCGCGACTCTTTCACAACCTCTTTGACCTCTGCCGCGATGCGGAGCAGGTTTTCACCCGCCCGTTTCCTGACGGCGAGCGATACCACCTCAATGCCGTTCAGCCGTGCGTAGGTTTGTCGGTCCTCGAAAGAATATACCACTGTCGCCACATCTCGAAGATAGATCGGCTTGCCGTTCTGGATCTTGAGGACGATGTCCTCCAGCGGACGGACGTCTTTGAACTCGCCCGGAACGCGAACGGAAAAGGTCTTTTCTTTTGTGTCGATGGATCCGCCGGGGATGGAGAGGTTCTCGTTCTTGATCCCATTCACGACATCCTCGAAGCCGATTTGAAAGCCGTTCATCCGGTACACGTCCACATTNNACCTGGACTTCCGGCTCAAGCCCTCCGCTGATATCCGTACGGAGAATGCCGGGGACGGCCTCGATCTTGTCCTGCAGATCCTCGGCGATCTTCTTGAGGCGGGCCAGCCCGATGTCTCCACCGATGTTGATGAACATAATCGGAAACTCGCTGAAGTTGATTTCGGAAACGACCGGCTCAAGTATATCGGCCGGCAGTTGCGGCTTGGTGGAGTTGACTTTGTCGCGCACGCGCCGAAGTGCATCATCGATATCAATCCCCGTGTTGAATTCAACCCGGACGGTCGAGAGTCCCTCCTTCGAGACGGAGGAGATTTGCTTGATGTCCTTTAGCGACTTGAGGACTCGTTCCAGGGGCTGCGTCACGAGTCCCTCGATGTCGACGGGCGAGACGCCGATGTACGGTGTGGAGACAATGACAAGAGGGATTGAGATATCTGGAGCCGCCTCTTTGGGCATCGAACTGTACGAACTCCATCCGATGAACACGATCAGCAATACAAGGATGTAGACCGCAACTTTGTTGTTGACAGCAGTATTCCATATTCGCATGAGGAGAGTCCTTTGCTTTGAACGTTGTTAGCCCGTTACCGTCACCGGTCGGCCATTCATGAGTTTCTGGTAGCCGACAACGATCACCCGATCACCCGCTTTGAGGCCGTCGAGAATCTCCACCAGGTTTCCTTGTCTGCCGCCGAGTTTTACCACCCGCTCTTCGGCTCTTCCATCTTTCTCAACGAAGACCACGTGCCTGTTCTTGTCGACAAGCTGGACAACGCTTTCGCTTAGGAGCAGAGCATTCCTGCGTGCGGACCGCATCAGCTTCACCCGCGCAATCATCTCCGGTTTCAGCCGGTTTTCCGGATTTGCCAGGACGATCTCCACCGGGAGCGTGCGGTTGCTCGGATTTATGGAGGAGGCAACGAAGCTGATGGTTCCTCGCAGCGTATCGCCGGGAAATGCATCGATGGTCAACAAAGCTTTGGTGCCGACGGTAAGATGAGCCGTGTGAACCTCCGGGACCTCGGCGGCAATCTTGACGAGATGCGTATTCACGAGGTGGGCGATCGGAACGGCCGGGGGAGCGAACTCGCCTTCATCGAAGAACCTGTCGTTCAGCACGCCGTTGATAGGGCTGCGGAGACGGGAGCGCTCGAGTCGTGCGAGAGCCAGAGAAGCCTGGGCCTTTGCCCCCTCGCGGTTGTATTCGGCGCTCTTGAGCTGAAGTTCGCTGATCGCTTGCTCGGAGTACACCTTCGACTGCTTCTCGAAGTTCAGATCGCTCAGTTTGAACTGTGCGGCTGCTGCGTCATAGGACGGCTGAAGGATGTCGTCCTTGAGCAGCGCGAGCACCTCGCCCTTCACCACTCTTTGGCCCTTCTGCACTTTCCACTCCTTGACGACGCCCCCCTCTTCCGGGCTCAGCATCACATCCTCGAATGCTTTTACGACGCCGGTGACCTGAAGCGCATCGCTGAATGGCGCGAGCCGGATCTCGTAAACGCGTACCGAAACGCCCTGCTCCGTGGTCGGCGTGTTCGTCGCGTTTTCGGTTCCTGCATCCGTCTTCGAGCAGGAAGCGACAAGAGCAGCCACTCCAACAACAAGAGCTGCCGTAATCAGTAATCGAATCTTGTTCATAGCTCCATCCATTATTTGAGATAATTGGGAATAGAATTAGTCAATGTTCTTTGATGCATACGCCGGCAAACGACCAAGCACTTGGTCGAAGTCGGCGGAGGCGATCAGATAGTCGTACACCGCCTGGAAGCGATTTACCTGCGCCTGGTTTAGTGCCAGTTGGGCATCGTTTACTTCGAGCTGCGTACCGGAGCCGCTCAGGAATCGGGTTGTGGCGATCTTGTAGCCCCGCTCGGCCTGCTCAACGGTTCTGGCCTGCGCCTCAACCCGTTTCTTCGATTGCTGGAGCTGAAGCACGATGGAGTGCACGGCCGTTCGGATGTTCGTCTCGAACCCTACGAGTTGCTCCTGAGATTTGCGTGTCTCCAGTTGTGCTTGCTCAACGCGGGCGTTGGTCTGCAATCCCTGAAAGAGACTCATCGTTAAGCTTAAGCCGACGGTCGAGCTGGCAATGAAGTCACCGGTGGAGATGTTGAGGCTGTTCTTGGCGACCTGGTATTGATAATTTCCGAAGGCCGCAAGCGTCGGGAAATAGTTCGATCGCTCCGCGTTCACGAACGCCTTGTTCACGTCCACTTGTAGACGCATCGCCCGGAGATGAGGATTTGCCTGCAGCACGGCTTCCGTTGCATGCGCGATCATCGACTCATCAACGGGCTGAAACGTAAGCTTGCCGTCCACTTCGATTGGTTCAGACGGATCCGACCCCATCGCACCCCTTAAGCCGTCCATGGCAAGCGCATATCCGTTCTCGGATTGGATGACTGCGGGTTGAAGGTTTTCCACGCCGACAGTTGCGCGCAGCTCATCGTACTCGGAGAGCAGGCCCTGTTTCCTGAGAAGCTGGACGTTGCGAAGATTCTCTTGGGCGTTCTTGAACGTGGATTGCATCATGCGATGCGCTTCACCCGCCATCAGAACGCCGTAGTATGCCTTCCTCACCTTCGTGACCGTCTCAAGTTCTTTGGCGCGAAAGATCTCGCGTGCCGCATCAGAGTACACGCGGGCTGCACCAATTCCGATGATAACCGTTGAGTTGAACAGCGTCTGCCGGGCTGTGAGAGACATATTGACGGAATGGTTTGAACCGATTTCAATTGGAACAATCCGGCCGCTGTTGGGATTCTGGAAATCGGGAAGGAAGAACACGGGTTTCTTGAGCGCCCGGCTGTACTGGCCGGAAAGATCGAGAGCGGGAAGGGCATACCCCCAGGCCTCGAGAACCCGCGCATCGGCGCGCTTGACCTCGAGCCGCGCCGCTGTGAGGTCGGGATTCTTCTGCATGGCGGTTCTGACAGCTTCCTCCAGAGTATAGAGCTTGGCTTCGGGCTGCTGTGCGAACGCAAATGATGTCAACAGCACACCGAAGAAGATGAGAGAATACCGTGAGTTGAGAAATGAACCGATCATAGCACTCCTTGTGCGTAGTATTGTTTTCAGTACGGGATGATAAGATAGACGTCCATTCTTCATGTCGGGTTTCGGCGTATTTTCCGGATCTGCGTTTTGAGCCCCGCGCGTCATGAAGGCTGGTGATCGAAGAGCGCGCTCTGGAACTGTTTTCTTGAGCTCTCCGTCATCATGGATTCCAGCAGAAGGGCGTTCGACTTCCGAAGAACGTTCTCGAGGTCGACATTCAGCATCTGTTTGAATTCCTCGCGACGGGTATCCATGCGCATCAGGATGGCGCTCGCGCTCGACCATAAGATCACGGCGTTCTCTTCCGGGTTGAGGTCAGATCGGAGAACCCCCTCGTCAACCCCTTTTCGAAGCAGGTCGACAACCATCTTCCAGATTCTTTGGTTCGCCTCGTTGCAGAGCTGGAGGATCTCCTCGGACACCTGCTTGTGAAACTGGGGAGTCTGGTAGTAGTGAAACATTCGGAAGAGATTTCCGTGCTCGCGAAAGAACCGGATGTAAACAGCACTCAGCTTCTGAATCGTCATGATGATTCCATCGTTCTTTCCGATCACCTCTTTGAACAGGTCGTACAGCGTTTCGATACCACGAATCATGACCGCAAGATAGAGATCCTCTTTGCCTTTATAGTAGAGGTAGAGGGTTCCCTTGCTCAGCTCAGCCTCCTCAGCGATCTCATCCATTGTAGCCGATTGAAGGCCCTTTTCGAAGAAGACCTTCTGAGCGGCATTCAGGATCACCTCGCGGCGTTGTTCCCGCTCTCTCTCTTTACGCTCGTGAATTCCCATTATTGACTCCATTCAATTTGATGACTACCGGTCAGTTACTACGCTAGAGTTTATCGAAAAGTTGCCGCAGAAGCGAGATTTTTTTTGGCCGAGCTCAAGAATATTTTGCTAGGAAGTATTGGGAAAAAAGAGCTAATATTACGCCCGCATTCTTGCGGCGGGCAGGATTGGCCGCAGCAAGAAGCCGGGATCTCCGGACCTCGGCTTCGTCGTATCTCAAACAAGATTTCGGAGGCACAAAGGCTATCAGTACCGTTCAAGCCCCCGGGGGTGTGGTTGAGTACGCTACCAGTCGCCCGAGGGTTCTAGGTTGGTTGAGGAGCGCGGCACTTCTTGACGGCGATTGGGGCACCAGCATCGCCTATGTGTTGGGAATCAGCTTTGCGCTCGCCGGTTACAGCAGTTTTCTTCATTTGTCGTTGATGCTCGGTCTCACGACGCTGGTTGCACTGAACTATGTGACCATTTGTCGGCTGTATCCGAGCGGGGGTGGGGTCTACAGTTCCGTCTACCATCGATCCCGCATGATGGCTGTCGTCGGGGCCCTGCTCCTGGGGGCTGATTACGTCATCACGATGGCCCTCTCTATCCTCGATGCATTCCACTATCTTGACGTTTCCCACCCACTTGGCTGGACCATCGGGATTCTCCTCTGTCTCGGATTCCTCAATTGGTATGGGCCGAAACACTCCGGAAGCTTCGCGCTAATCATCTCTGCCAGCACACTCGTAACGCTCATTGTGATTGCTGCCGTCTCGGCACCAACGGCGTTGAACTCGGCGCATCTGGCGGACCCCAAAGGGGGTGTCCTTAATAACTGGGGAATATTTGTCGGAATCATCCTCAGCATTTCCGGAATAGAAGCGATCTCGAACATGACGGGGTTGATGAAGCGGCCGGAGCGCGATTCCCGAAACGCCATTCTTGCCGTGCTTCTGAAGGTTGTGCTTGCGACCATCTTCCTCGGCCTCGCGATGCACGCCGTACCTAATCTGACGGACCATACGGAAGACATGGTTCGCTTCCTCGGCGAGCATTATGTTGGCCCGTGGTTTGGCTGGGTGGTGGCCATCGCGCTTGGGGCATTACTGATCTCGGCGGGGAACACGGCGATGAACGGCTTGATCTCCATTCAGTTCCTTGTGGCGGTCGACAAAGAGTTGCCGGCGGCCTTGCGAAAGCTCAACCGCTACGGAGTACCGACATTCCCCCTCATCATTGCCACGGTTGCGCCCATCGTAGTCTTATTGTTCATCAACGATATTCTGACACTTGCACAGCTTTACGCGATTGGCGTTGTCGGCGCGATTCTCGTCAATGTCGGGTCAACGGCAACGGACCGGACGATCGAACTTCCGAAACTTACAAGAGGTTTGATGATCGTCTCCGCAGTAGTCCTGTTCTTTGTGGAGCTTTCGATAGCTGTAGAGAAGCCAAAGGCGGCGATGTTTGCCGGAATAGTCCTTGCGGTCGGACTCGGTGCCCGCCAATTGGCCCGACGGAAGGTGACCCCCTCCGTTGAGGCGGTGGAGATTCCGCCGCTCCCGGTTAAGAGAGCCCGCCGGGCACGGAAAGCGCCGAGCTTCAAATATCTCGTGGCTGTGGGGGACAAGCCGGAAAAACTCGCTCGTTTTGCGGTTGATGAGGCCAAGGGGAGAAACGCCATGCTTATGCTCCTGCGGGTAAAGGAGATTGCCGTCGGCACCCTGCCGGAAAAGCTGGAGATTGAGATGAATGGATTCGAGCGGAAGCTCCAGGAAATGTGCGACGAAGCAGGAATCGACTATCAGATTATTTCGATACCAAGCAACGAGGTGGGGTATACGATCGCCGAGCATGCGGCGATGTTCGGCGTGGATCGCGTCATCATGGGCGCCTCGCGACGCGGGATGCTGGAAAACGCATTGAAAGGAAACGTGATTCGTTCCGTCAATAGTCTCTTGCCGGAAGAGATTCAACTCGTGATCTTTGGAGCTTGATGGAGATCGAGAATTGGGCGTCGCTCATCCCTCCTGGCGACCGTAGGAAAGAATCAAACATTTCGTAACTTGGATGCACCAACCTCCAATGAGAATCCCCGATATGGGGAAACTTCCGTAAATTCTGAGCCATGGTACCAAACGAACCGTTGATGTTGATCGCCTTCAACATCTTTGTGATAGCGATGTTGGTGCTCGACCTCAGAGTGTTCCACCGGACGGCCCACGAAGTGAAGATCAAAGAAGCACTTCTGTGGAGCCTCTTCTGGATCCTCCTCTCGCTTCTTTTCAATGTCCTCGTCTACCACTGGCTTGGTGAGGATATCGCTCTTCAGTTTCTTACCGGCTACCTGATCGAGAAATCTCTCAGTGTTGACAACCTCTTCGTCTTCCTGCTCATCTTCACGTACTTCAGGGTTCCCGCAAAGTTCCAGCACAAAGTCCTTTTCTGGGGAATTCTTGGCGCCTTGATCATGCGCGGCCTGCTCATCGGACTCGGGACGACTCTCATTCAGCATTTCCACTGGATCATCTACATTTTCGGTGTCTTCCTGATCTTCACAGGCGTGAAGATGGCCTTTCAAAAGGAGACCGCCAAGGTCCGTCCAGAGCGAAACATCCTGGTGAAATTCTTCAAGAAGTTCATGCCCGTAACGGCCGGATATCATGAGGCGAAGTTCTTCGTCAAGCATGAGGGGAAGCGCCATGCGACGTTGCTCTTCATCGTTCTCATAGTGGTGGAGACGACCGATCTCGTGTTTGCGGTCGATTCCATCCCCGCCATCTTCGCGATTACAACGGATCCCTTCATCGTCTATACATCGAACGTCTTTGCCATTCTCGGCCTGCGCGCGCTCTACTTCGCTCTGGCAGGGATCATGGACTTGTTCCACTATCTTAAGATCGGTCTTTCCGTGGTGCTGACGTTCGTTGGGATCAAGATGGTTGTCGCCGAGGTGTACCCGATCCCGATTACGATTGCTCTGGGAGTTGTGGGGGGCGTGTTGCTCATTTCCGTCGCCGCATCGATTCTGCGTCCGAAAAAGGAAAAGGCCTGAAGACGGCAAAACCCATTCCGTTCTCACATATCGAGGGAATGGGTTGGGGGTACACGTACGCGCGGAGGGAGTCTCTCCTGGACCTTACTTCTTCAGCAGATGCACAAGTTGTGTGACCGTTGCCTTTGCATCCCCGAAGACCATCATCGTCTTCTTGTCGTAGAACAAATCGTTGTCCTCTCCTGCAAAACCCGGATTCAAGCTGCGCTTGCACACCATCACTGTGCGCGCGTAATCGACGTTGAGGATCGGCATGCCGTAGAGCGGACTGTCTTTCTTCGTGCGGGCGGCCGGATTGACGACGTCATTTGCTCCGATCACAAGGGCGACATCGGTGTTCTGAAAGTCGTCATTGATCTGCTCCAACTCCATCAGGATATCATACGGAGCGTTGGCTTCGGCAAGCAGCACGTTCATATGGCCCGGCATACGACCCGCCACGGGATGAATCGCGTAGCGTGCCTGGATTCCTTTCTGTGTGAGCAGGTTGACGAGATCCTGGAGGACGTGTTGTGCCTGGGCGACGGCCAGGCCGTATCCGGGAACGATCACGACGGACTGGGCGCTCTCGAGAATGTAGGCGGCATCTTCCGCCGTGTAGCGAATGACGGTTCTCTGCGCGGTCGCCTGCACGGTGGGGTCGTATTCGGCGCCGACGCCGGCGAAGAGCACGTTCGCCAACGAGCGGTTCATGGCCTTGCACATGATACTTGTGAGAATGATGCCGGAGGTCCCGACAAGTGTTCCGCTAATAATAAGCACATTGTTGGAGAGGATGAAACCGGTCGTCGCGCCGGCCAGTCCGGAATAGGAGTTCATCAGGGAGATCACCACGGGCATGTCGGCTCCGCCGATGGGGATCACGCTCGTAACTCCAAGAGCGATCGAAACAAGCACGATGAGAATCAGAAGGTACCAACGCGAAGGATCGAGCACGAAGAACACTCCCAGCAGCAGGATGAGCAGCAACATTGCGGCATTCGACTGTTTCTGCATCGGATAGAGGATCGGGGCGCTGCGCATGATTCCGTGCAGCTTGGCCGATGCGACGGCGCTCCCGACAAACGTAACGGTGCCGATGAGAACACTCAGAACGATCGTAATCAGGATATCAAGCCCGACATCCCCTCCACGCCACACCGTGAGGCTCGGGTCGCCGGAGAGCCGAAGATATTCGGCAAAGGCGACAAGGGTCGATGCGCCCCCCCCGAAGCCGTTCAGGATGCCCACCATCTGCGGCATGGAGGTCATCTGGATCTTAACGGCAAGGAACACGCCGATGGCCGAACCGATCAACAAGCCGGCAACGATGTAGGTGAAGTCGAGGATCTTCTGATCGACCAACGTGACGACAATGGCGATTAACATCCCGAGAGCTGCAACACCGTTTCCCCGGCGCGCGCTTTTTGGCGAGCTGAGCATCTTGAGGCCGAAAACGAAAAACACGGAGGAAAGAAGATAGGCGAATGCGGAGAGCAAATTCATAGGGTTCAGACTCTGCAGGATGTCGTTAGTTTTTCTTCGAAGGTTCTTTCCTGAACATCTTCAACATTCTGTCGGTCACCAGGAAGCCGCCCACGACGTTGATGGTCGCGAAGATCACCGCAATCAGACCCAGAAACACGCTCAAGCCTCCGTGCCCTTCGCCCGCGGCGATGAGGGAACCGACAAGCGTGATGCCGGAGATCGCGTTGGAACCCGACATCAGCGGCGTATGAAGCAGAGGTGGAACCTTGCTGATAACCTCGATCCCGACGAAGGTTGCCAAGACAAAGATATAGACCGATACCATCCAGGTTTCCAGCATGACGATCCTCCTTATTTCAATGAAGCTCTGACCATCTCGTTCACGATTTTTCCTTCGCGGGTGATGCAACATCCCTTCACGATATCATCCCCCGGATCCGGGATGGAATCGGCTTTGGGGTAGAGATGTTTGAAGAGGGAGGTGATGTTTTTCGAGTACATCCGGCTCGCATCAACCGGGACTGTTGCCGGGAGATTGACCGGTCCCGTTATGATGACACCATGTGCTTCGATTGTCGCTCCGGATTTCGTGAGAGCGCAGTTNNGTTCCCGCCATGCTCGGCAGCCAGATCGATAATGACCGATCCATGGCGCATCGACTTGACCATCTCCTCGGTCATAAGAAGCGGCGCGCGCTTGCCAAACACCTGAGCCGTGCAGATGACGACATCGACTTTTGGAAGACGGGTGCCGATGGCTTCCATCTCTTTCTGAATAAACTCAGCCGATTGTTCCTTTGCATACCCGTTCGCCGTTTCGACATCTTTCGGTTGTTCCATTTCAATAAAGGTTGCGCCCAGACTCTTGACCTGCTCTTTGACCGTTGGCCGCGGGTCAAAGGCTTCCACTTTTGCCCCCAGCCGCTTCGCTGTCGCAATCGCCTGCAAGCCCGAGACGCCCGCTCCAAGAACGAGCACGACAGCGGGAGGTGTGGTCCCTGCGGCAGTCATCAGCAACGGGAACATTTTCCCAAGCTGATCGGCGGCGAGCAGAACCGCTTTGTACCCGGTGATTGTCGACATCGAGCTGAGCGCGTCCATCGGCTGAGCTCGCGTGATGCGAGGAATATACTCCATCGAGAAGCTCGTGATCCGGCGGCGGAGAAAGATCTTAACGACATCGGGATTGGAGAGAGGAGCTAGAAAACCTATGTAGATTGAACCTTCACGCAACAGTTCGGCTTCGTCTTTTCGGAGGGTGGGATTCACTTGCGGAGGCTGGACTTTGAGAATCGCGTCCGCCCGCTCAAACAGGAGCTGCGGGTCGGTAATGATTTGAGCTCCCGCCTGTTCGTACTCCCGATCCGGAAACGAAGCGGCTTCACCGGCACCCGCTTCGACGAAGACTTCGTGCTTGTCTCGAATCAGGGGAGAAACCATCGCCGGCACAACGGCGACGCGAGTTTCGCCGGGTCCGATTTCTTTCGGTATTGCGATTTTCACGCTAAGCGCTCCGCAATGAAGTTCTGATGATTGGTGTCTGCCCGTAGGCTCTCCCCAGAGCGACCAAAGAGCGGTTGTGGGGGCAGATCGAAGATACCTCGAAGGACAGGCAGAAAGCTCTCACCATTTTTGAGGGCGTTGCAGCGATCCTTCGTGGCGATCTCCCAAAAAATGCGCTCAATATTCAGAAGAATTGTTTTCAACTGCAAGCCTCGCTTTTGGCCGCGCGAGATTCTTGGCAGCAATACATCCAAGCAAGAATGAGTCGAAGTGATTCGGATTGTGACGCTAACTTGGTTTCACGACGGAGGTAAGGCGTTCCGCGATGAAAACCGAGGTTGGAAAAACTCCTTGCCTTTCGGGCTATGATTTGGTATTTTGACCACCGCTTCGAAAGCCTGTTATTCTGTCTAACAGGCTTTTCGCATCTTTGACTGGGCGACATGGTGCCTATAGTTCAGTCCCAAATTGACTTGAGTTGCAGAGCGGAGCGAAGGCAACTCAAGAGTCAATTTGCGGATCCCGATGCTTTGTATCGGGATCGGTGGGAACCAAAACGATGTGCTTTTCATGGTGTCCATAGTTCAGTCGGTTAGAACGCCAGGTTGTGGCCCTGGAGGTCGTGGGTTCGAGTCCCACTGGACACCCCAAGGATTGCAGATCGAAGATTTTAGATAGTCCAGGAAGAGGCAGATGAATCGGCCTACTGGATTGAGATTCTGTTGGAGAGTGGACTAATGAGGGGATCCGAGTGGTTGTCGTTACACAAGGAGGCTGACGAGTTGACCGCCATCTTCACGGCGGCGTCGGTAACATCCCGCGGTTTACGATAGTTCTTTTCCAATCTGCCTTCTTCAATCTTCAATCTGCCTTGTTTCGCCCCCATCGTCTAGAGGCCTAGGACACGAGCTTTTCAAGCTCGGTACACCAGTTCGAATCTGGTTGGGGGCACGGTGTTAGAATTAGAGACCTCTTCGCAATTGCGGGCACCGCATTTCGACCTGCCCTCGCTGCAAAGATATCGTGCCCGGCCTGCCCCGTCTCACGGGGCCTTGTGCCGGGCATTTTTCTTTCTATGAGGTGGGCAGGAATTCGAATTTCAGGCTGAGTGAGATCTATTGTTTGAGACGGGGGACGGAGGTTTCATCTTATCGACCGGCGACCAGTGCGGTCGGGACACCCCTCAGGCAAATCAGTTCAGGATGGTTGAGGTCGCGAAGACCTACGGCATCTACGGCAATGATCTGCACACCTATGAGCACGCTCGGATCGGTGATACGGTGTGCGCGGCACCGCTCATCCTGGGGCACGAGTTCTTCGGGACCGTGGAATGACGATTCCGTACAACACTGTGCTGAGATGTTCAGGACGAGGGGAAAGCTCATGGTGGTCGGCATTTTGGACGACGATAAGCTTTTCCTGTAGCACTCGACTGCGGGAAGAAAGGGCCTAACGATCCCGATGGTTCGGCAAATGAAGCACACCCCGCCGCAATTGATCTTATCTTGTGCCGGGTCGTCGACATGAAGACCCTTGTCACGCATCGGTTTCGACTTGAACAAACGCCGGAGGCGTTCGCGATGAACGCTGCTATGAGCACAACATCGTGAAGGCTATGATCCAGGTTTGAACTTCACGCAGTGATGTCTTGAACTCTTTAGGATGATCCGCCTGCGGTCAGTTGGATGAGAGAGAGCACTGCATCAACCTCAGGCCAACCGCGCGAAAGTACGTCAACAATCTAACGGGCGCTTTTTTCTGGATGAGTGTCGTGAAAGCCGGGGAAGTCTGGAAGGTGGCGGTCCGGATGACTTCCCCGAGGTTGCCGTCAAAAAGGGTAAGGATAGAGCCTCGTAGTTCACTTTCCTCTTTCTCCGGATTGCCGTATATTTGGCTCGTGGAAATGGGAGGTTAACAATCCAGACTCCTACCCCACCGTGGAGGGAGTTCCGATCATTCGAGGAGACCCACACTCTCTTCGCTTGCGGCAAGATAGAGCGAAGGATTGCTGAAGTTCTCGTTTGATCAAGCGCTGCCGGCGCATCTTAATGCTCGGTAGACAAGTTAGCCTCCACCGATGGTCGTCAGGTGGGGGGGATCATCTCAATACCAACACCGCCCTGCAGATGAAAGACGCGGGTGGAGAGTGTAGGACAAAATGAAATCCAACCTCATCAAACAGCTGAAGAGGGATTTTGAATCGGCGGCGTACACCGCCGACCAAGCTAGATGTCGCTATGCAAAGGATTCGCGGGATCTCTTAGGCCAAGACCAAAGACACTCCAGCTACTTGATTCAAGGGTCGCTGTATGCTGTGTTGACTTCTGGCAACTAATGATATCTACCTAACTCAAGTTGACCGCTTCGCAGTCATCCGTTGAAACGGACGGCTGAAGAACCTCGTTGAANNTCCTGAGGCGGTCAACTTGAGTACCTAAGCATCACCTTTTGAACCAATCAAGCAGACCTCAATTCTCACGATGCCCCCGAACAAGCTAACAGCAATCATAGTCGATGACGAGCTTTACGGAAGGGAGAACCTCAAGAAGATCATCGAAATGTATTGCCCCGAGATCAACGTTTTGGGGTGCGCCGAGTCTGTTGTCAGTGCGAAGAAACTTGTCAGTGCTCACAAACCGGATGTCGTCTTTCTCGATATCACGATGCCGGTGCTCGACGGATTTGACTTCCTGGAAGAATACAATGAGCCACACTTCATGGTCGTCTTCGTGAGCGCGCATGAGGAATACGGCATCAAAGCCGTCAAAGCCGGTGCTGCGGACTATCTTCTGAAGCCGGTGAACATCAAGGAGCTGAAACAGACAGTTAAGAAGCTTCTCTTGTTGCAGAGTAGAAGGATGAAGGATGAGGTTCTCTTTGACGCGGAAAAACTGGTACTTCCCGCGTCCCACGGCTTTGATGTTTTGGCACTTGATGACATTATCCGGCTTGAGGCAGATGGGTCGTACACAAAAGTAGTTATGAAGAGCGGGAAGAGCGCAATCGTCTCCCGTACATTGAAAGACTTTGAGGATGCTGTTCCGAAAGAAAAGTTTTTCAGAATACACAAATCGCATCTCATCAATTTGAAATACATAAGAGAATACTCAAATGTCGGCGGGTGCTTTGTAACGATGACAGACGGCAGCAAGGTTGAGGTTTCGCGCCGAAAGGCTCCGGAGTTTGTGCAGAAGATCAGGACGGTGCTCCATGTCGTCTGAGCATCGCATGAGTTATCTCCTCTTTGGCTTCATCAGCCTTCTTCAGGTTTCTCTCCTTCATTCGCAGACACCCCCCTATTACCACTACACCACTTCAGACGGCCTCGGTTCTTCAACTGTTTATTATGCCATGCAGGATAGGGATGGTTTCATATGGTTTGGTACGTTGAACGGGCTCAGCAGGTTTGACGGGAAACGGTTTACTACCTACAGAACAAAAGATGGACTTAACTCGAATGTCATTACCTCCGTTGTGGAAGGAGATGAGGGAGAACTCTATGCTGCAAATTTCGAAAAAGGAATAAACATCTTAGAAGATGGAAAAATTGAGGACTATTGCAGCGAAGTCAACGGGAAGAGTTTTTCCATGTCCTACTTAATGAAGTATCAGAAGAAATTATATGCCTATCACGGTCTTGTGGCCTTGATATCCTTCAGTCAAAAGACCGATGGCGGTCCCGCTCCTCACAATATTCCCACTTATCCTTCTCAATTGTACAGGCTGGCACAATTATCAGACAATAATCTGGTTGCGTCAACAACAAGGGGGCTATATGCGATCAAGAACGATAGCCTTGTGAAAATGAGTATTTCCGGACTTAAGGATACCAGTGTCTTCAGCCTTACACCTGGCAGCGACGGCAGCTTCTTTGTAGGGACAAGAGGAATGATCTACCAGATAAAGAAGAATAGCGTCATTCGAAGATTTCGTTTACACAACGACGGCGAAGTCAATCAATTATACACGGACAGGAATGACAATATCTGGTTTGCCGTCAGAAGCAAAGGTGCCTTTCTCATACCTGCCGGTTCAGATGAGATCATCAATATTGGAAGGAAGATGGGCTTGGAGAAAACGCAGGTCAACAACTATCTGGAAGACCGCGAAGGAAACATCTGGATTAACACGTTCGGCAAAGGTGTCTATTGTCTGAATAATCTTTATCTGACGAACTACAGCGAAAAAGATGGATTGGGTAACAATGATGTGCACTCCATTGTGAAGGTAAGATCCGGCAGGTTGGTAATTGGCACGTTCAACGGCATCGATATTCTGGAGAACGGAGTGTTCGATCATTTGAAAGACAACTCCGGGAAGCCTTTCAACGGCGATGTTTCAAGCATCAAGGAATTCGGTGATACACTCTACGTCTCCTGGGGCGCCCTTGGGGGTTCTAGATATGTTCCTCACAAAGGGCTACGGTTTTTTCTGCTCTTCGCCCGGTCATTTCATAAGACGAGCGACGGACTGTATCTGAACGGGAGCTGGTTCAACACCATAAACGTGCAAAGGTCACCCGAGAGAGCACGTGGATACTTTCCTCTCCCGATTTTTGGAGACAGCGCGCGTACGAACAGGCTCTATGATATTGTTGAAGACAGCAGGAAGAACATCTGGGTTGGAACAGGCCTGGGTTTGTCCAGACTCTCCTTCCTCCCCGGCAAGTCAGGAAGGGATGCCTGGCAGAAATCGTTCTTTCCCGATGATCCTGTCCTAAACTCAAGAATCAATTCGATCTACGCTGACAGGAAAAACAATGTCTGGTTTGCCGGCGTGAAAGGAATTGCGCGGTATAATCTTGAGAACGATTCGGTGACCAGCTACAACAGCATATCAGGATTTGACGTATCAAGCGCTACGTCTATTGTTTCGGACAATAAGAACCGGCTATGGATTGGAACAATGAGCGGGCTTTATTTGTACGATGGCAATTTCATTGAACATCTCAATAGTCAAACAGGACTTCCGTCAGACGAAGTGCTTTCGCTTTACTATGACAACGACAGAAACGTGCTCTATGTCGGGACAAGCAACGGTTTTTCATCGCTTGATATCGGTTTGTTCGAAGGCTATAAGCCGTCCCCTCTTAGCGTGAAGATCATCAGCATCAAGGCCGGCGATTCGGTCTATACGAAGTATGAGAATCTGGTTTTCGAGCCCGAGCAAGACAATATCTATCTAGACTTCAAGGCGTTAAACTTCGCCTCGCCGGGCACAGTGAAGTACAAGTACAAATTGTATGACGAATGGATAGAAACAGAATACGACTTTCTCAATCTCATCTCGCTGCATCATGGAACATACTCACTTCAGATCATGGCCAAAGCGCACAATACTGATTGGGGGGAGCCATCTCTTCTTGCCTTCAGTATTAAGCCCCGTTTCAGTGAGACGATTTGGTTCAACGTCGGGATCATAGCTTTGTTTGTCGCTGCATCGGGTTCTACCGTCGCGTGGCGGCTGAAGCGACATAATGAAAAAATCCGGAAGCAGCTCGAGCTCACAGAGAAGATCAACGAGCTTGAGCATCAG
>DMMN01000114.1 GCA_003453835.1 Bacteroidota bacterium
CTGGAGCGGTACGGCTCGCACGTGACCCACGTCCACGCGCATGAAGTGGGCGGCGCTCCGACACTTCAGGATGTCGAGAGTGCCCTGCAGGAGCTTCGTCCAAAGCTGATGACGATCACCCATGTCGATACCTCCACCGGTGTTGCTGCAAACGTAAAAGAGCTTGCCGCACTCGGTCGCAAGTACGGCGCATTGATTATCGTGGATGGCGTCTGTGCGACGGCAGGGGAGGAAATGCGGCAGGATGACTGGGGGATTGATATTGCCCTCACGGCATCGCAGAAGGCCATCGGTGCCCCGCCGGGTTTGGCAATCGTCGTCGCAGGTCCGCGCGCGATGGAGGCGTTCAAGAAGCGCTCAACTCCGGTGAGCAACTACTATTCGGACTGGAACGCGTGGCTCCCCATCATGCAAGCGTACGAAGGGCGGAAGCCGAGCTACTTCGGCACCCCGCCCGTCAACCTGATCTGGGCGCTCCATGTAAGTCTCAAGGAAATTTTGTCGGAAGGAATGGACGCTCGTTTCTCTCGCCACAAGCGGTTGAGCAATGCGTTCAAGTCGGCCATGACCGCCCTCGGAATGAAACAAGTTCCCACGCATCCCGGTCTTTCCGCAACGACGCTCAGCGCGATTTACTATCCTGAGGGGGTGAATGCAACATTGGTCAGGCTGATCAATGAAGCGGGCGTTATTGTGGCCGGCGGGCTGCATCCTGCGATCAAGGAGAGGTATTTCCGTGTCGGGCATATGGGCGCCGTGAGCGCGGGCGATATCATTGCGACAGTTGGTGCGATTGAAACAGGCCTGAGGCGGGCAGGTTACAGGTTCGAGCCGGGCATTGGGCTTGCCGCCGCGCAGCGGGACCTCTAGCTGGTGAACTCGCGAAGGACGCAGCCGCCGACATTCCCTGCGAGACTGACCGCTGACTCGTCTCACCTATGGCGACCTTCAGTCTAACCGTCGACTAACAAAAGGAGGAACGACGATGGCAACCTTCATCCTGTTGACCAAACTCTCATCGGAAGGTCTTGGAGATCCGCACAAGCGCGAGAACATTGGTCGGAAGTGGTTTGCGGAAGTGAAGAAAAAATGTCCGCAAGTGAAGTGGGTCGACCACTATGCCCTCCTCGGGCCGTTTGATTTCATGGATATCTATGAAGCCCCAAGCGAGGAAGAAGCAGCAAAGGTCTCGATGATTACGATGGCAAAAGGGGCCGTTGAGGCCGAGACGTGGACTGCGCTGCCGTACAAGAAGTTCGTGAAGATTGCAAAGGACCTTTGATCGTCAGTCGCCTGCTCGCGGTTAGATCGTACTCCCATGTCACCGCGCTTTATTCTTGATGTGCATCTTGGCAAGCTTGCGTATCACCTCCGCATGCTGGGGTTCGACACGCTGTATCGGAACGATTGGGGAGATCGCGACCTTCTTGCCATCGCGCGCGATCAGGGGAGAGTTCTTCTAAGCAAAGATCGAGGCCTGCTTCAGCTTGTTGAAGCCGGTTACTGCGTCATCGACAAGGATCCCCGGTTCCAGCTCCTCGAAGTGCTGCGAAGGTTCGATCTCTTCAGTACCATCGCTCCATTCACCCGATGCCTGTTGTGCAACACCATACTCGCGCCGGTTGGAAGAGATGCCGTCCTCGATCGTCTACCGGAGAAGGTCCGTGATCTGTTCGGCGAGTTTCAACAGTGCCCGTCCTGCGAGCGCGTCTACTGGAAGGGCTCGCATTACGAGAGAATGAGGGAGTTTGTTGACGAGGTTCTGGCGTCGAGAATCTGACGATTTCCGTGTGGAAAATAGGGAGAGGAGAAGTTTCAAGCGCTTCTCCTCTCAAATCATTGTCCCTCTCCCCGACACCAACCTCATCACTCCGGCCAGAGCCAGCCAAACGTTCCCGCAGTGAGCAACGCGTAGATCAGTCCGTCAAAGGTCGCGGTGACCGTCCGGCGCAGCGAGCGCTTAAACCAGATGGAATCTTGCCACTGCGCAACCGTGTAGCAGACGAACGAAGTGAATCCGACAAATCGGAAGACCGCAAGATACGCAGCCCCCTGTTCCAGCGCCCTGCCGGCCACGTATGCCGCGAAGATCCCTACGATCAACAAGAATACAAACCACTGCACCAGACTTGAGGTCATCGAAGGACGACCGCTCGGCCAGACGGTCATCGTGAGGCCGGGTCCCTTGCTCATCTTCTCCTGGAACTCCGGAGATTTCATCGCCTTCGGACTGCCCGAATAAGGGATCATATATTCGCCGGGGGGAATGTTGAATCCGCGCAACGCATCCATCAGCTTATCCTCATCCGGCGCCTTATTGAAATCTTTGTAGTGATAGCTGAACAGCATATGGATGAGGGAGCTTGCGATGAAGACAAATACTGCCGAGAGGAGAATCGGCAGCCACAGGGAGAAGATGGGGACCATTGGAGCCTCCGGAAGTTGAGAGTGTGAGTGGTGATGAGTGAGTTAGGAAGAAGGAGTTTCCGCGAGCGATGTCCTAATCCTTGAGAGAGTTGCCTGGACCACCGCTAGAAGAAGCTCGGGAGGTTGTGGTGTCGAGTGCCCTCGAGGCTTGCTCATGGCGGGAATCGTAGTCGTCAAGCACTCTTCAGATATCGATGTCAGACAGGCTTCTGTTTCAACGTATGATCACAATCCATGATTTGGATTTTGAAAAACGAGAGGAAGTGGATTTGTGCCAGACTTTGAATCTTGCTCTCGTTCGATTCGACGTCGACATGAGCCCACCCGGAAGTGACATCTCTAAGGGTGAGATCTTCCATCGCCAGCGAAAATAAGCATTTCCTTCCTCTCGTCAAAAGGAATACTGAGCGAGGCTATCCCGGAAGGCTGGAACCGCTGTCGCCGTAGCCTCAGCGGAAGTTTTTGCTATTTCCCTTCCTCCCTTATTGCGACGAATGTGACGAATCTTTGACCATTACGTGACAGGCAAGTAAACATTCTTGCTTATTTTTCTGTCGAATCAACGACGAAATCCAATCTCTTCGAGGGGAGGCGAACATGGCCCGGCGACGCCACTCATACTTCAGGTCTCTTATCCCGATCCTCTTGTTGCTGCCGTATATCGTTGCCTTTCGCCCGAACGGGAGCGACTCCTCGAACACGATCATCCGTTTTGGTGCCGGCATCGGCTCATATGCGGATGTCGCTCGAGACTGCAGCGGCAATATCGTGTGGGTCGAGGAAATACCGTTTGTAGACGGTGCTGTCGCCGTTGATCATTATGCCCCGCCGATTCGAATAGGCGCAAAAGCCGGCGTCTTTCGCGAAAGCAGGAACAAGTACTCCTACAGCTACTCACCACCGACTTGGACGACAACGAGATCGTCGATCGGGAAGATAACTTCTACAGCAACTTATGTCAATCCAAGTTTTGGTCTCCATTGGAAGTACTTTGGCATCGATGCTGGAGCACTCTGGATAAGTAGAGAGGGCGCTTCAGTTCTTGATTTGAATACCGTGAACCCACAGGGTGCACTCCGCATCGGCAACCGCGATTCCTGGTTCTTCTCGATGGGGGTGTTTGATAACGTTCCTCTTGTTTCGGGGGGCGGATTGATAGACTTGGGCTTCGGCTTCTCTCTTGACAAACTCCGGTCGAAGCTCTGGCTGGGATTGGGTGGTGGGGTATTCGACGACCCGCTCTTTGTTCTGAAAGGCGATGTCGCAATCACCGATCAAGTGATACTAAACCTGCGCGGAATGGGCGGGTCTCTCTCCCAGGGAGCGGCTTCTGTTGGAGTGAGCATCAAATCGAAATAAACGAGATCGTATTGAGACTACGGATTCCATCCGCATTGATTCTCGCAGCGGACACCTCCGCAAGAGTTTTACAGGTTCGATTCTCTCATTCGTACAAACAAACGCTCCTGAACATCAGACCCCCCCCTCCGAAGCGTTCCCCTTTCTACCGAATGATCTTCGGAGGGGTTGGTGGTCTTGCTCAACGGTTCTTCTGGGTTCGATAGTTGTCGTACTGAATTGCTTTCTTCGCCTTTCTTGCATCGTTCAGACTGTCGCTGATGATTTGTCGGTACGATTCCAGCCTTGCGCGTTGTTCCCTGATGGCAACGCCCGCAGCACCGGCTTGGGCTGAGGCCGGTGAAGCACTGATCGTCATCTCTGCCGCCTTCAAGTCCGCTTCCGCCGCGGCGTGGTCTCCCTTATCCAACGCTTCAAGTGCGCGTTCGACGATCCGCGTCGAGAGCGCCACATCGGCCTTCGCCTGGGTTTCAAGATCTCGATTCTTCTCGATGACGGCAAGGTCCCGTGTGTAGTGCACGCTCGCGGTGAAGGAAGGAAATCGCTTGGACCAACCAGATTCACCATCGAAGCGAAGCACTCCGCGCACAACGACGAACGACCCGGTTCCTTCAGGAATCTCGAGCTCGACGGTAAACTCCCGATGGTCACCCGTGTACAAGTCGCCGATTGGAATGAGGTAGCCGTTGTTCTCCTTCCGGTGCTCGCACCCGATGACATCCAGCACGCGCACACCATTGCCCAGGCTCAGCTCAATCGTGGCGTGTTGCGCAACGACCGATGAGAGAAGATCGAATTCCTTTCGCATGATCGAAGCGAGACTGTGCGGGCTTTCGATGAAATAGTAGTTGCCGCCGCCGCTCTCCGACAAGCCCATCATCAGATTCTCATTGTAGTCAAGACCCACGCCCATCGTCGTCAACGAAATAGATTTTCCGCGATAACGGCGCGCAATCCTGTTGAGCTCTCGGGGGTCGGTGATCCCCTGATTCGCGAGTCCGTCCGAAAGGAGAACGACTCTGTTGACGTACTCTTTGTCGAGATTCCGCTCGACCTGCTTGAAGCCTTCGACGGTTCCTCCGCCGAGGTTTGTCGAGCCGCGAGGGGAGACGCGCTCAAGGAGCCGTTTGATGGCCTGCTTGTCCCGAACGCGTTGTGCGCTTCGAAGTACCTCGATCACGTCATCATAAATAACAATGGAAAGAACATCTTCTTCATCCAGTTGGTCGACGAGCGATGAAAGGGCCTTCTTGGCAAAGTCCATCTTCTTTTGATCGGCCATCGACCCGCTGCGGTCCAGGACGACGGCCAGGTTCATCGGCCGGCGACGGGACGATTCCATGCGGGGAGTCGTAACGGAAATCTGAAGATAAGCAGTGCCTCCGTTGTGTGAGATGTAGGGACAATTGAGCTTTCCCTCGATGGTGATGCCGCGTCGCTCGTCGTGTGTCGCAGCAGCAGAAGTAGCTAAGAACGCCGCCAGGATGATTGTTTTGTGTGTCATGGCATTACCCTCCTTGTGATGAGCCACCCAACGGGATGGCGCGTTTTTGGATACTGTAGATCCTACCACGAGTATCGGATTGTGTACACGACAGTCTTTTCCTGATCCTTGCCGATTTTCACCGGAAACTTCAGCGTCGATTGATCCACCTTGCTCCACTCCACGTTGCTCCGGATGATCTCCCACTGGCTCCAGCGCCATGGATGTTCATACACCTGAACTTCGGCAGCCTCGTCCTTATGGTTGCGGATCTTAATCTCGATTGTTTCTTCGACCACTCGTCCCAACGAGAACGACTTGAAATCTTTCTGTACCCGCTCGCCGATGAGATCGAACGCGTTTCCCAAATACAATCTCACTTCCTCGTCCTTTGCTGTGTGGTCGATCTTGTCTTCACCGATGAATTGCTCTTTGTTGTCGTCGTCCCGCTTGTAGACGCGCACGGTTCCTTTCGGCAACGGGATGCCCAGGCCCGATGCTTGGTCGTTTCTGAACGTCATGAACACACCGACCTTGGAATTCGATTGTTGACCGAAGCTCCCCTGGGATCGATAGGAGTAATTGCGGTACCAGGAGCGCCATTGCTCGGCAAGTCCGTCATAGATAAAGATCTTCTTTGAGGCGATGTTCCTGCCGGAGGTCAGCTCGATTTGTTTCGTCTCGTTGTTGCTTAGATCGGTCCGGCGCTGAAGCGAGTACAGCTTGTATTCGAACAGCTCCGTCTGCTTGAACTGCGGCGCCGATTCGTCGGCGACTACCTGCGCACGAGACATCTTCATCCCTCCAACGAATTGCTCTCTCACGATGTTCACATCTCCCGCGACGAGTTTGAGTCCTGCATTGCGAAACGCTGTGCCGGAGTTGTTCGTGAGCGTCACCCATCCGGTGAGATCGAGCTTCGTGTCATCCTTGTTCAACAGGGCCACATAGTTGCAGTTCCATGAGAGTTGGCCGGCAAGGTAACTGATCTCGGTCTTGTGTTGACCTTCGCGGGAGTTCGTCACCAGCCACTCCAGTTGTGGCTTGAGGATGTAGCCTTCGGGGAGGCTCGGAAGAACGAGACGCCCTTTGGGTCCGATCTCGATCTTTCCTCCAATCTCGGCGATCAGGCCGCCGGTGTTCTGATAGTTTGGCGTCGAACTTCCGTAGCCCGGAAGGAGCTGATAGCCCGTCGCGAGCAATGTTCCCCGAACGACGTACTCCTTCTTGGTTTCGGGATTGATGCGAACGAACTCGACTTCTCTGCCGACGAATTTCTCCAACAGCTTGGCCTGGTGAACGAGATCGTACTGATAGTTCTGCTCGAGCACCCGGACGGCGGTAGGTTCGGCAACGCTGAGGAAATGGACGGAGGTCGCGTCAATTGTCGATGGAATGTCCGAAAGCGTGAGCCGGCTCAATCCTTTTGCGAACTGCATCATTCGCTCCTCGCGGATCAAGGAGAGGTTCTGGTTGTAAATCGTAAGGTCGACGCTGGTTCGTTCGCCAGCAGCGGATTGTCGGCTCGCTTGAGCGAATATGCGGTCGGGCCCTCCGAGAACGACGAGCAGGCAGGCAATAGCAATACGAGAGGCGTTCATAAGATCCCCCTTTGAGTGGTTTGTTTAATGGATTGGTTCTTTGTACTTTCGGGTGTCACGTGCGTTCACCTTTTGTCTGTTCATGTCATTAACTACTGAAAGGTAAATGAAGGCGTCCCTCTTTTTTCTGACTACCGATGCGAGAATGCTGGATCTGATTCGAAAAGGGGACGAAGAGGCGCTCGTGACGCTCTATCAATCAAACAGGAAACCGATTCTCTCCTACATCACCCGGAATAACGGGACGGCGGACGATGCAGAGGATTTGCTCCAGGAGGCCCTCATCGTATTGTGGGAGAGAGTCCGGTCGGGGCGATTTGAATACAATGCGAAGCTCGGCACATTTGTCTTCGGCACGGTAAAGAACATGTGGTTGAGGAGGCTTGCAAGAATGAAGCGGGAAAGTCCCGCTCGTCTCAACCCGGACGAGCATGCAGATGGTGGGGGTTCTCTCCTGGATGACCTCATCGAAAATGAACGAGTACTGTTGGTTCGGAGCGCGCTCGAGAAGCTCGGCGAGCAGTGCCGGAAGCTTCTGCTCTTCTTCTATTGGGAAGAGCTTTCGATGGAGGAGATCGCGACGCACATGGGTTTCGCAAACGCAGATACGGTGAAGTCGAAGAAATACCAGTGCAAAAAGGAGTTGGAAAAAATCGTGAGAGGGATGGAAGTGTAGAAACGATGAATGACGAATCAATGGACTGGCGGAAGAGGAAGGGACGAAAGACCTTCCCTTAGACGTCCGCATCGCAGAAAGGAGGCTTCTATGAACATTGTGAAGTACATCATCGCTGTAGGGATTGCCATCATATGCCTTGGTTGTCCGGCACGTTCCCTGCAACCGTTGTTTGCCGAGAAAGATCTTGTGTTCAATCCCTCCCTTCTTGGGATCTGGCTCGACGAAGAGGGGAAAGAGGTGTACCGGTTTCAGCGATCCGGAGAGAGAGGCTACGAGGCGATGCTGTACAAAGACGCTTCTCAAAAGAATCCTGACGACCGCGGGGACACGGCTTTCTACAAGGTTCAACTGGGTCAGCTCGGGAAGCACTGGTTCCTGGATTCCTCTCCAATGCGTGGATCAAATGATCATCACATGATCGCCGCGCACATTTTTTCCCGGGTTACGCTCCGCGGAGATACCCTCCGGCTCGCCTCGCTCGAGAGCGATTGGCTCAGAGAACTGGCTGAAACTCGCCGGCTGGAGGTTCCCCATGTGCGGATCGGCGGCGAAGTTGTTCTCACGGGATCTACGGAGGAGCTTCAGCGGTTCGTCATCCGCTTCGGCGACGACGGCAAAGCGTTCCCTGAAGGAGAGAAGCTGTTTCGCTCGAAGTAAGGAGAGCCTGCAAATACGCTCATAGCGCATAAGGGGGTGTGTTCTCTAAACATGGCAATCATCGTAGTAGTCCACTAGCATATGCCCCATCAAGATCTTCATTGGACGTTGGACTCGGAATTGCTCGACCGCTACGTGTTGAGAAAGCTCGAGGTGAATGAACGAGCAAAACTCGACGCGCACTTGCGCGAGTGCGAGCAATGTGCACAGAATGTCCGGGCAGAGCAAAAGTTGGTTGCAGGTGTCAGGAGTCTCGGCCGCGACCAGTTGAAGGCGCGTCTCGGGAAACGGTTGGGGAGGGAAGAATCCCGCAGGATATCCTGGACTCAGGCAGTGGGCATCGCAGCGGCAGTGGTGTTCTTGGTTTCCATCGGAATCTACAATCGCTGGTTCTTCCCGAGAGAGACCGAACAAGCGATTTCGGATCTCCACCCAAAAGAAACCACTCCCGCGGAGCCAGCCGAAAAGGTCCTTCCGAACGCAATGCGCGAGGAGATGAAAACGAGGGAGCCGCGCCCTGAAGGCGTCGCGCTCGCACCAAGGCCGGGTATTCCGTCATCCACGTCTCCTTCAGGGGTCGGGGAAAGAGAACGGCAGCCTTCGATTGCGCTTGAAATGGATCGATCAAAAGAGTCACAGATCGCTCCGTTGAGTGTCGGCAAAGGGGCAGCTTTGCGGCGGGAATCTCAACCGACCGGGGGTTACGGCATGGTTTCAACCATGGCAGAGAAAACATCAAGGGAAAGATGGGTAGAAGGTGTCATTCTCCCTGTCGAAACGCAAGCTACGACCAAGGATGAAATGACCGCAGCCCGTGCGGAGAAAAGTCTGGAGTCAGCCCGAGCTCGCAAGATGGACGCCGATGCACTCGCCCGGGAATCGGCGGCGAGCCAGGTGATCCGGCTGGGAAACGAGATGCAGATTGTGACGCTCGGCCAGCGATCGGTGGCGGCGCTTCCGCGGGTGCAACAGGAACAGCGACAACGGAGCCGGCAGCGGATTCAAGCGTTCGTCGAAACCACGGACCGAGGATTACGGATGACGCTCTATCTGGAAGAACTCGTGCCGGAGTCCCGCCTACAAACCGCGCGTATCGAGCCGGTCACCGAAGACTCGCTGATCCTTCATTTCGGCGAACAACGCGTGGGCTTCAACATCCCTGGCGGCTGGGGGGAGCATACGGGGAAAAACCTCCGGAAGACGAAATGAATTTCTCGCGTGACCGTCGCTCCTTCTTCGGTGCGATTTGAAAAAGAACCTCCTCCTCAGTCTCGCCTCCATCGCAGTTCTTGCTCTCCTTCTTCTTGCGGCGGAGATGATCCTGAGATATACCTCCCCCTCCCTTGATGACCCTCTCGTAAGAGAGGTCGTGTATGACGGGATCGAGTGGTATCAAGTCAATCGCAGCTATCTCAAGAAGTACTTCTCACCTACCGATCCGCTCATCCCGGAGCTGAAGCCGAGTCTTTTCAAGAAAACCAAAGACGAAAACCTCTTTCGGATCGTTTGCCTCGGGGGCTCTTCGATGTTCGGGACGCCGTATCAGATGACGGCAACGATCCCCGGGATGGTGCGGAAACAACTCCGCCATCTCTACCGCAAGAAAGAGATCGAGGTAGTAAACCTCGCGGCCTCGGCCATCAACAGCAACGTGATTGCCGACTTTGCACCCCGGCTGGTGGAATTCGATCCCGACCTCGTCCTGATCTACATGGGACATAACGAAGTCTACGGTCCGGATGGGGTCGGTGCGGCAGGCCTGGAAAAGGTGTTCCCGTTCATCACGCCGATGAAGTACCGGTTTCGCGAGCTGAGATCGGTCGCGATGATCCGTGGGATGTTCAAGAGTGAA
>DMMN01000121.1 GCA_003453835.1 Bacteroidota bacterium
AGGGGAGAAGGGAGGAACTCTGGGGCAATCCTGCGGGAGTAACGCTCCCATCCGGTGATTTCCCTTTCGATGTCGTAAACGAAAGCGATTCGTGGAGGGCTTCACCAATACCCATGGAGACGCAACCTTCAATCTGACCCTCGACCATTCGCGGGTTGAGGGCCTTCCCGCAATCGTGTGCAGACCAGACGTTGTGGATCGTTATCTGGCCTGATTGTTCGTCCACCTCCAATTCAACGACATGCGCGGTAAAGCTATACGAAGGGGAAGGTCCTGCACCGGCGCCCTTGTATGTTCCACCGAGCGGCGGCGGGGAGTAGCTTCCGACCGCCGAGAGCACACCATGTTTCGCTTCAGCGACACGAGCGGCGTCGACAAAGGTGATGAACTTCGAATGATCATCAGCGACGAACACCTAGCCGTCTTTTGCAGTGAGCGATTGCGCCGGCGCACCGAGCTTCTCTGCGGCCGCAGCGAAGAGCTTCTCTCGTAAGACTCGCGCGGCATCCAGAATTGCATTCCCTGCCATGAAGGTGACACGACTCGAATAACTACCGAGATCAACCGGTGTCAGATCGGTGTCCGCTTCATAGATCCTGATGTTGTGGATGTGAATACCGAGCGTCTCGGCAACAATCCGGGCGATTGCCGTGCTCGAGCCCTGGCCGATGTCAGACGCTCCCGTGAAAACAGTAACACCTCCACCCCGATTAATTGTGACAACGCCAGCGGAATGAGGGAGCCCAAGCCAGTAGATCTCCTTTGCCGCCCCGCTGATGTAGGCGCTTGCGGCAATTCCAATTCCGCGTCCGCGAGGAAGCTTGCCCCGTTTTTCGCGCCACCCGGATGCCTCGACAACCTTTCCAATGCACTCGCGAATGCCGCAGCTCGTGATGCGGAGCGCGTTCACGGTGAGAGAATTCGGCTCAACCAAATTCCGCAGCCGGATGTCCACCGGGTCGATCCCAAGTGCCTCCGCAATTCGATCCAGATGTACCTCAAATGCAAACCGCGGCTGAGGCGCTCCGTGTCCGCGCTTGGGGCCAGCCGGCGGTTTGTTGGTATACAAGCGATGACTTTCAAACTTGTAGCACGGGACTTTGTAGGGCATCGTGAGAAGCTGACCGGTATAATAAGAAGTAACAACGCCATAACTTCCGTACGCCCCGCCCTCAAGCCACGCTTTGTACTGAATGGCCGTAATTGCTCCGTTCTTTTTTACTCCCGTTTTGACCCACATCTTTGTGGCGTGCCTGCCTCGATGTGAAGAGAACACTTCCTCGCGCGTGTACGTAATCTTCACGGGTCTGCCGGCCTTGATTGAGAGCCAGGCCGCGCAAAACTCCAAAGCAAGCGGCTCGGACTTGCCACCGAATCCTCCCCCTACATGCGGTTTGATTACGCGAACGTGACTCGATGGGATTTCAAGGACGCGGGCAACTGTGCGGTGTACGTAGTGGGGAGTCTGGGTTGCCGACCAAAGCGTGAGATGTCCGTCTCGATAGCTTTCCTTGTTGGCGGAGGGCTCGAATGAAGCAACGGCACAGTGTGGCTCCATCATCGCATGCGTGTTTGCGGAGTAGAAGAACTCGTCTTCCCGCACATACTCTGCTTCCGCGAATCCTTTTGCCACATCGCCAAACTCCAGCTCAACATGCTTTGCGACGTTGTTCTCGTAGTTGGCCTCTTGATGAATCTTTGGCAGATCGGTTCGCAACGCGTCTTCTATCGTCAGGATCGGAGGCAGGAGTTCATACCGGACCTCGATCAACTGAATTGCTTTCTCAGCCGTCAGCTCATCGAGGGCGGCGACGGCGGCGACGGGGTCACCGACATATCGAACCTTGTCGATAGACAGCGCGGTCTCATCCTGGCTCGAAGGAAGAATGCCGTGCTTAGTGGGCAACTCTGGACCGGTCATGACGGCAAGAACACCGGTGAGTTGTTCTGCCTTTGAGGTGTCGATTGAGAGAATTCGGGCGTGCGGGTGCGGACTGCGAAGAATCTTGCCATAAAGCATGCGCGGCAGCATAAGATCGTCAGTGAATGTTGCCGTACCTGTCACTTGCTCAACGCCATCGATCCTGAACGGCTCTGTTGCAGACACCGCGGCGTTGCCGCTGCGACTGGTCTGTTGTTCATTGCGGTCCGACACTGCTTGCGTTGCAGCGATGATCTTCTGATATCCGGTGCAGCGACACAGATTGCCCGAAAGCTGCTCACGAATCGTTTCGGCCGATAAGGAGTTGCTCTGATCGAGTGCAGACGATGCCGCGAGAATCATCCCTGGCGTGCAATAGCCGCATTGCAAAGCTCCGTGTTCGAGGAAAGATTCCTGAAGAGGGTGAAGGTGTCTCCCATCGGCCAGGCCTTCAATCGTCTTCATATCGTCCCCCTCAACCGTTCCGGCCAGTGTCAAACAGGACAGAACCGGTTTGCCGTTGACGAGCACCGTACAAGCACCACAATCCCCCGTGTCGCATCCGATCTTCGTTCCTGTCAGTCGAAGTTGCTCACGCAGAACCTGTGCCAGCGTCCATTGCGGCTCGACGGCAAGTTGATGGTGCTGGCCGTTAATGATCAGTGAGATGAGACGCCGCTGCATGTGTCCTTCGTTTCAGTTCTATGCCATTTTCAAAAGCGTTGATATTCAGCTCAAGGATCTTTGGAGGAAGGTGTTGCCGAATGACTGCCATCCATGAATCCATCGGAATCCCTGCCGCGTCGGCAATCGCGCCGAGCAGAACGATGTTGGCAGCCCGGTAGTTTCCCAGCGATGTGGCAATCTCGGTGGCATTGATGAGCACGGTCTGAAACCCTTTTCCGATTAAGAAGGTGTCGATCTGCCTGGGGTACTCGACGGGCTTGTCGGTGAGTTGTGCCGGCACTCGCTCCTCTTCGTTCAGGATGATCAGTCCGGAAGGACGAACGAAGGAGGCCCACCGCAGACCTTCGAGTTTTTCCAGAGCGACAAGAATATCAACTTCACCTGCAGGGGTGAGTGGTGAGTAGACCTTCGACGCAAACCGCACATGGCTTACCACGCTTCCACCTCGCTGAGCCGCACCATGGACCTCGGTTTTCTTTGCGTCAAAGCCCGCATGGATGGCTGCCCGGGCGGCAAGCTCCGCCACCAAGAGAACACCCTGTCCACCGACGCCTGCAAAAAGGAGATTCTTCCCCGGATCGTTCGCCATGTCAGTTCAACCTCTCGGCAATTGGCTTGATGGCTTCAAAGTGACAGAGCTTTGCGCACAGGTCGCAGCCAATGCAGCGCTCTGCCGAGATCCGCGGTATCGGTGTCGAGCCGTCGATTGCCGGGCAGCCGATCTTGAGACACAGGTCGCATTCTTCGCACAATTCATCAATCACTTCGTAAGGATGATGCGGCTTGGCCCGTTCGCTTTCTAACATCACACATGGCCGGCGCGAGATGACCACAGCCGGTTCCTCGAGGGCCAACGCTTGTTTGATCGCAGCTTCTGTTTCTTCAAGGTCGTACGGATCGAAAACGCTCACGTGTCGGATGCCGATTGCGTGCAACAGCTCTTCATAGTTTATGGCGTACGTATCGGCATTCCGGATGGTCTTGCCCATTCCGGGATGCTGCTGATGTCCGGTCATGCCCGTGGTGGAGTTGTCCATCAGGATCACGGTTGTGATGCCTTTGTTGAACACGATGTCGATCAGCGGAGCAATACCGCTGTGTAGAAACGTGGAGTCACCGATCACCGCAACGAGCTTCTTACCGAGGACGTGGCGTTTGACTTTCTCGATGCCGAAGGCATTTGCAATTCCCGCGCCCATGCAAAATGTCGTATCGAGGGCGTTAAAAGGAGGAAGCGCGCCCAACGTATAGCAACCGATATCGCCGGTGGCAGTAAGTTTTAGCTTGTGGAGAACGAAGTACACGCCGCTGTGCGGGCAGCCGGGGCAAAGCACAGGCGGGCGGGGTGGGATCGAAATCTCTTTTTCAAAGGAAGTGGTTCCGTCGCCGTGAAGGAGAGTTCTTCTCAGAACATCCGGCGTTAGCTCGAACATGTTTGGGAGAGAGTTCTTCCCGGTGATCTCAGAGACGCCATAAGGATTCTTTACGTTCCAGATGCGGAGTTGCTCTTCGATAAAGGGCTCGAGTTCCTCGATCACGTAGATGCGTTGAACGCCATCACAAAAGGATTCGATGAGCTTACGTGGTAGGGGAAACGTCATGCCCAACTTGAGCACGGACGCGTCGGGNNTGTTCCCGCCACTCGATCCTGTTGTGGGCAAATGTGTTGGCGAATTCTTCAAGTCTCTTCACGCGCTCTTCGACGTTCGATCGCCAGCGCTTCCCGTAGATCGGAACGACATACTTCCCCGGATCCTTCTTATACTGCTTCGGCGGTTCCCGTTTTGGCTCATCGCATGCAACGACCGATTTGGTGTGTGAGATCCGCGTTGTGGTCCTGAGCAACACAGGGATGTCGAACTGCTCGCTCATCTCCAACGCGATCTTGACGAAGTCTTTGCATTCCTGACTGTCCGACGGCTCCAGCATCGGGATCTTGGCGAACTTGGCTAGAAAGCGGTTGTCTTGCTCGTTCTGGGAGGAGTGCATGCCGGGATCGTCTGCGGTAACGATGACAAAGCCGCCGTGCACACCGGAAAACGGAGTAACCATCAGGGAATCCAGCGCCACGTTTAGGCCGACGTGCTTCATCGCTGCCAGAGCCCGTGCGCCGGCGAGCGAGGCGCCGTAGCAGACATCGAATGCAACTTTCTCGTTTGTTGACCATTCGACGTCGATCTCTTCACGGCGAGCGAGGTTCTCAATGATCTCGGTGCTCGGTGTCCCCGGGTAACCGGCGGCAACATGAACGCCGGCCTCCCACGCCCCACGCGCTATGGCTTCGTTACCGGAGAGAAATTCTTTTCCCTGCATATGCTGTCATCATTTCTATTGAGTTACCTCTCGACAAGGTAAACTCGAAAACCGAATTTCGAAACTCGAAACACATTCCAACAACCAGAATGGAGCCGATTTCGTCATTTAAATTTGTCTCGGATTTCCCCGACCCGCCGCTTAGGCTACTTAAGCCGAGTCGGGCGAGCTTCGTGCTTCGAGTTCCTTCAGTAGCTTTCTTTCTTAATCAAATCTCTCGCGATCACAAGATGTTGTATCTCGTTGGTCCCCTCGAAAATACGATTCACGCGGGCATCGCGATAAAAGCGTTCGATCGGAAATTCACGCATGTACCCCATCCCCCCGTGGATTTGCATCGCTCGATCGGCCACGCGACACACAACCTCGGTGGCGACAAGCTTGCAGATCGCAGACTCACGACTGCACGACATTCCATTGTCGATCATCCACGCCGTACGATAGAGAATGCTCTCGACCTGATAGATCTCCGCAGCCATATCGGCAAGCATGAACTGAATCGCTTGTTGCTCTGCGATCGGTTTGCCAAACTGTTTCCGCTCGTTGGCATGCTTGATACTGAGGTCGAGCATTTCTTTCGAAGCACCAAGACACTGTGACGAGAGACTCACCCGAGCGACATCGAGCGTCTGCATCGCGACCTTAAATCCATCGCCGACTGTGCCAAGAACGTTCTCTTCGGGAACTTCGAGATTTTCAAAGAACAGGTCGGTCGTGTGAGACCCGCGAATGCCCATTTTCTTTTCGGGCTTTCCGGCCCGGAGCCCTTGCCATTCTTTTTCGACAATGAACGCACTGATTCCCCCGTGAATCCCCTTTTGAGCATCCGTAACCGCGAACACCACAATGACATCTGCGATGTTGCCGTTCGTGATAAATGTTTTGTTACCGTTGAGGGAATAACAACGACCGATTCTTTGAGCTGTAGTCTTGATCGCACCGGCATCCGATCCGGCACCCGGCTCGGTGAGAGCAAATGTGGCGAGCTTGTTCCCCTCCGCGAGTGGTTTCAGATATTTTTGCTTTTGCGCCTCAGTCCCCGCCAAATAAATCGCCATTGCCCCCAAACTTTGATGACCTCCGATAACGACCGCCGTCGAGTTGCAGCCGCGAGCGATTTCCTCGAGCGTCAGGCAATAGCCGATCTCACCGAATCCTCCGCCGCCGTATTGTTCCGGAAACACAACGCCGAGGAAGCCGAGCTCAGCCGCTTTCCGGATAATCTCCGGCGGCACTTCTTCCTTCTCATCGATTTCCGCAGCGCGCGGACGCAGCTCGTTATCGGCGAACTTCCGGGCAACGTCGCGCAGCATCTTCTGTTCTTCCGTGAAGGTGAAATCAATCATTTTGAGTAACTGCTCAGTTTGACTNNAGAACCGATAGAGAATTCTCTTTTCCTGAAACAAATCATTTCGCGTCTTCCGCGCCTGCCCCGACAATTCTCCGGTCGGGGTCTTTCGTGGGATGAATAGTGTCTTTTCGTAACTGCTCAGCTATTTGACCACG
>DMMN01000152.1 GCA_003453835.1 Bacteroidota bacterium
CGGGCCGCTGTGGACAATCTCAAGTTGGTTACACAGAGCACATCCGCCATTGACGGAACAAAGAAGTTCCTCTTTCAGCTTGACGATGGCCTCATGATCGAAAGCGTCCTCATCCCGCCCGAAAGAGACTCTGCGGGTTCAGAAAAGAGGCTCACGCTTTGCGTTTCTACGCAGGTCGGCTGTCCTTTGGACTGCAAATTCTGTGCGACCGGGACGATGGGATTTTCGCGGAATCTCACGGCAGGGGAGATCGTCGATCAGGTCATCCAAGCCCAGCGTTATGCCCACCGCCGGATCACCAATTTGGTCTACATGGGCATGGGGGAACCGATGCTCAACTACGATAATGTTATGAAGTCGGCAGATATTATCACCGACGATAACTCCCTCAACATCGGCGCTCGTCACGTCACGATATCGACGGCAGGCTATGCAGACAAGATCCGCCGGATGGCGGACGAGGATCGGAAGGTGAAGCTCGCACTGTCCCTTCATTCTCTCGACGACGAGAAGCGGACCAAGCTCATGCCGATTACGAAAAAGTTTGGCGTGGAGATGCTTATTGAGGCGCTTGAATATTACTACCATAAGACGCGTCGCAGGCCGACCTTCGAATACATTTTGTTTGACGGTTTCAATGACACCGAGGCCGACATCCAGAAGTTCGTCAAGTTGTCGAGGCGAATTCCGTGCAAGGTGAACGTCATCCCATTCCACTCGATCGAGTTCACTCATCCCTCCGGTTTTGCGCAGACTTTGAAGCCGTCGCCAAAACAGCGGACGGAGCGATTTGTTGAGGCCCTTCGCAAGGCCGACATCACCGTCATGGTCCGAAGCAGCGCCGGAGTGGACATCGAGGCCGCCTGCGGACAACTCGCTGTTGAAGATGGGCGGATCGGCATCCGCCAAGAGCCAACATTGGGCAAACGTCATCCGCGACCGCAATCCACCGATCTCAAACTCCCGGCCTCCCGTGGCTGATATATTCTCGTATATTCTCCGCTACAGAACAGAAAGTGACCCCACGATTATGCGATTGATTTTCTTTGGACCGCCCGGATCCGGAAAGGGGACCCAGGCAAAACTCCTCTCGGAAGAATTTGGCATCTCTCACATTTCAACAGGCGACCTGCTGCGCGCGGCCATGGCGAATCGAACTCCCCTCGGCATCAAAGCGAAGTCGTTCATGGATGCCGGCAATCTCGTGCCCGACGAGGTCATGATTAAACTTATTCACGAGGTGCTCGAATCGGAGCAGGCGAAGAACGGCTTCATCCTCGACGGCTTTCCCCGAACCGTCGCCCAAGCGGAAGCGCTGGATGCGATGTTCGCGGAGTTGGGCATCGTCCTGGATAGGGTGATCAGTTTGAGAGTGGAGCACGATGAAATCATTCGGAGGTTGACGGATCGTTTGACGTGTAGCTCATGCGGACGCATCTACAACTCTAGCCAATTGCAGAAGGACCACCCCGATCGCTGCCCGTACTGTGCCGGCGAGCTTTACCAGCGGCCGGACGACACACCCGCGACGGCCCGTCATCGCCTTGAGGTGTATTTGAAGGAGACGAAGCCCCTCAAGGAATTTTATCGCAACTCGGATCGCTTCACGCAAATCGACGGAATGCAGCCGATCTCCAACGTGCACGAAATAGTCGTCAGACTCCTGACGAAAGACTAGCCCACGGCTCGAGAAGGCTTGCAGACGTTTGAACCCATACCACCGCCCGGACACTCCCCCCATCTGATCGCGCATCGAGGCATTTCAGGCAAGACCCCGGAAAACACGCTCGCAGCATTCTCGCTCGCCTGCCAAACACCGGGCATTGATATGATCGAGCTCGACGTTCGTCTGTCGAAAGATGAGGAGGTGATCGTCTTACACGATCGCACCTTGCAGCGGACGTCAACTGGAAACGGGGCAGCGAGGAACTACACCCTGGCGGAGATTAAGGAGTTTGACGCCGGCTCCTGGTTCGGCCCGTCGTTCGCGAGCGAGCGGATTCCGACACTGCGCGAAGTCCTGCAGCTCGTCGATCGTCGGAAGTGGGTTGACATCGAGCTCAAGTCCGACTTTCTTCACCGGGAGCCGTATGGCTTGCTTGAGAAGAAAGTCTTGTCCATTGTCGAAGAGCTGGAGTTCACGCGGCACGTCATCTTCTCATCGTTTGATCATCGCCTCGTCGGCACGATTAAGAAGATCGCTCCTGAAGCGAGGACGGGAGTTCTCTACAACATCTATCGCGACTTCGGTCGGCTTCCCTCGAAGCTTGCCGGCCGCGTGGGTGCCTCCGTCTTTGTTTGCTCGAAGATTGAATTGACTCGAAGCATGGTCCGTGATGCCCGACAACACGGGATCGCCGTGTACGTCTACACGCTGAATACGACCGCAAACGTCAATAAAATGACCGATTTAGGGGTGGACGGAATCATCTCGGACAACGCGGACGATGTCGTAGGTATCTTAAAAGAGAATAACTGAGCAACTCGGACTTGGTTCTGTCGGTACATTTTCTCATATTAGCGGCGACAATTTTCCACCACAACACTACGGAGGGCTACCACCATATGAAGGCGCTAAAAACTCTCACTCTTGCCGGGCTGCTTGTCGGTCTCACGGGCATAACTCAAGCCCAGGATGATCTTGGCAAACAACTCTCGAAAGTCGCCGGACAGAACGCGGTGAACTATGTAAGCCCGCTGCTCTCAAGCTTAGGGGCTGACTTGAACAGCGGATTCTATCACTCGGCGGACTTGCATGACATCTTGGGATTCGATATCGGCCTGAAGCTTGGTGCCACGATTGTCAAGGACGAGGAGAAAGTGTTTAACTTCGTGATGCCCGATAAGGTCACATATAGCGGTATCACCTTCAGTGCAGGAGTGGACTACGACAAGACCATTTCGAATTCGCCTACGGCGCTCGGAGTCGAGAGCGGCGTTCCGGTGAAGGTGAAAGCCGGGCGCCCGGGGGCCGGTCAAACGATCTTTACCACGCCACAAGGATTTAATTTCAAGTACGTTCCGCTGGTGGCTCCGCAAGCTGCAATCGGATTGCCGCTCGGCCTGGAGGTGATCGGAAGATTTATCCCGACCGTTACGTTGCCCGAAGAAGCCGGAAAGATCAACTTCATCGGCTTCGGACTCCGGCATGACATCGATCAATACATTCCGTTGTTCCCCCTTCAAGTGTCGGTTCATTTTGTGACGCAAAACCTGACGCTGACGGACAATGCGGACAAGAAGATTCTCTCCGGGAGCGCCACGGCCTATGGTGTGGAAGTGAGCAAGAACTTTGCGCTCTTGACCCTCTACGGCGGCTTTCAACTGGAGAAGTCGAAGTGGGATATCGAGTCATACAGCTTTTCCGATCCGTCGTCCGCCGCTTCGATTCAAGTGCAGGGTTTCAGCGTCGAAGGGAAGAACACCTCGCGCTTCCATGCCGGCGTGAGGCTCCTCCTTCTCGTTCTCAACGTCCATGCTGATTACTCTTTTGCAACGCATCCGGTCGTCACGGCCGGAGTGGGCATCTCATTCCGATAAACGAGAAGAATTTGTTGCAGACTGCACGTACGTTTCTTATATTTTCCCGTCCCACGATTCCTAGGACGGGATTTTTTTTCATCGGAACCCTCATGCCTCAGAAACACATCGCTCTCGTGATCGGTCTGTGCCTCGTTCTCTGGGGTTGCGACCTCAATCAGGGCCCGCTCTCCGATGCCACCGGAACGTTCGAGCGTGCGGTGAATTTGTTTGAGGAGAAATCGTATCAACAGGCTGAGTCGCTCTTCGTTCAGTCGTTGTCCGTCTTCGAACAGCATGGCGAGATCTATAACCTCGTGCAGGCTAACCGTTATCTCGGTCAGATCTATCTTGTCAAGGGAAGACCGTTCAGTGCGTTGAAGAGGTTTCAGCTTGGGCTCCGCAAGACCAAGGAGGCGAAGGATTTCCGCGCCGAGATGTACCTCCACTCGTTCGTTGGCGATGCGTTCAATGCGCTAGGAAGATACGGTGACGCCAATAGATCGTACCATTCATCGCGACAACTCAGTTCTGCGTTCAACGACCTCGCCTTCAAAGCTGATCTTGAGCGGAAGATGGGAACCGCATCGTTGCTTGGGGGACGGTTTGAAGAGGCTCTCCGAGAACTCCAGTCGGCACTTGCCCACCACCAGTCGAGCAACGAAAATGTGACAGCGGCATCGATCCTGGGGACGATCGGAGAAGTGTATGGCCGTCAGGGACGCTACGACGAAGCGCTGAATTCGCTGATGCAAGCCCGGACACTTCTGGAGAAACTCGACCAGCCGGTGTTGGATGCACGTCTTCGGATGGAGATCGGGTTGGTTTTCAAAGCCAAAAGAAATCTCAACGACGCGCTCCAGCAGTTGCGCGACGCCGCGAACGCGCTCCGGAGCAAGCGAGTTGCGCGCGAGAATGAGATTCTCTTCCTCTTTCATATCGGCAACATCTACTTTGAAAGCGGCCGGTACGCTGATGCAAAGAAATACTATGCCGATGCGCAGGGCCTGGCCCGCGCCGTTGGCAACGTCCTGGCGGAGTTGTATCAACAGATCCTCGTGCTTCGATGCGACGAGCGCCTCGTGCCAGCCGCACAACGAATGCAAGCGATTGATGGAATCATTGCCGACTACGTTGAAACAAGCGGGCGTTTCCAGCGGGTTTGGCATCGGACGGGGGAGGCCTTCTGCTTTGCCGAAGCAGGCAGATTGTCCGAACTCACCGGCGACGTTTCAAAGGCGAGAGAGATGTACAGGAAGGCGGTAGGAATCGATGAGGAGATTGCCGGCGAGTCTATTCAGCCGGAATACCATCGTCCCTACCAGGAGTATCTGAAGATCGACGGAGAGAGAACTCAATGGTACACTCAACTTGCCAGCCTCGAGATGCAGGCGAACAAGCCGGAGGAAGCTTTGGCTCTCGTTGAGAGAAGTTCTTCGAAGATGCTCTTTACATTATTTCGGGATATGGATGTCGTCGCTCGTCACCCCGAACTGAAAGACGAGGTTCGTCTCGCGAGAGCGAAGCTGGACGAGTTGCGGATGCTTCAGGCAGAGATCACAAGTCTTCTCTCGCTTCGGGTGCAGGGCCAGGACGAACGCGTTCTCGCCGACCTGCGGGATCAACTTCGTCAACTCACGATTGAGACAAAAGAGACGTCCAGGCGGATTGTCGGCGCCTATGCGAACTACGAACCACTCTTGAGGCCCGATACGTTCAGGTTGCAGGAAGTCCAGAGCGGGATTCCGCGCGGCACGATCCTGGTTCGATATCTCCCTGCCAACGATCAACTCTATATCTTTACCATTTCGAGGTCTCGTTTTGAGGTGAAGAACGTCATCGTAACGAGCGAGAAGCTCTTCTCGCTCATGGCGGAGTACCAGAGATTGCTTCACGATCCGTCGGTCTACACGGGGACTGCCGGTGAGGGTAGCGTTCCCTCGATGACGCGATTCGCGACCCTCTCCACGCAATTGTATGACTATCTTATTCGTCCCGTCGATCCGTTGCTGGAGCAAAACCTTGTGATCATCATGAGTCCGGAATTCGAGAACTTCCCGTTCCACACAATCGAACGTCAGGATCGCAAGGGGAGCGTGAAGTATCTGATTGAAGTCACAAGCGTCGATTATCTGCCGTCCCTGGCATCGTATCGGTTCAGGGTATCAAACGCAGCGCGCGTCAGGAAGGTGACTGCGCTGGGAAATCCGACGGGGAAGAACTGGTCGATTGACTACGAGCTTCGAGACATTCGGAGTTTCTACAAGGATGCACGGATCCTGATCGCACGAGAGGCCTCGTGGGAAAATCTCGCCGCATCGAAATCGGATGCGGTGCATCTTTCAACGGACTTCGTGATGGGAGAGGGAAGCTCTCGTCTGGGGGTGATTGCCGTTTCAAACACGCGCACGCTCGAGGAAGCGGCCAAGATCCCGTTCGATCGGCTCTCAGAACTTGGGGGATTCTCCGTGGTCGTCCTTGTCAATCAGTATGGTCAAGGATTCGGTCTTTCGCCGGCGCACGCAATGCTCCTTCGCGTAAACGGCACATCGGATGTGTTCTTGAATACGTGGTATGCTGATCGGAAGGCCGCAAAGTTCTTCAGCGAGTTTTTCTACACGCATCTCTCCAACGGCTTGGCCCCCGGCGATGCGTACCGGCAGGCGCTGCTCAATCTCATCCAAACCAAGGACGTGAATCACCCTCATTCGTGGGGGCAGTTCTTTCATTTCGGCGTGGGATAACGACGCGGTAAAAAAAGAGCGTCCCGCTCGTTTCCGAACGGGACGCGGTTTCTTCCGGCCATTATTCGTGAGACCCGACTACTGATCGCTCGATTCCGCCATCGGGGACGTCCTCCCTGCTTGTTCCTGTTCTCTGTTGGCGGTTTTCTACCTGCTCCTTACTCTCACGCTCCCCAAACCTGATTCTATTCTGATCGTCAGCTTCTTTTCCGAGCTACCGAAATTCACCGTCTCATAGACGCTCTTCTTCCTCGTCCTCTCAAAGTACTCATCGACGTCGAGGGTGGAAAACCAGCTCTCATCGGAGATGAGCCGTGTGGGGATCTCTCGTGGGACGTAGACGGTGACGGCGCCGAGTCCGACTTCGATGTCAACCGAGGCGCTTTGTTGAAGCTTCCCGCCGAAATCGAGCTTGTAGGCGCCCACTCCGCCGCTGAATTTCAGCTTGCGAAAGTTCAGGTTCGACAAACCCTCCGCCGTGAATTTGCTTACGCCGGATTCGAGAGTAACGACATCGCAAGCGACGGGGTTCGGCTCGTCGACACGTAACTCGACCGAGCTCGCCCCCGATGAAAACTTCAGTTGTTTTACTTTCAGCCCTGTGAAGTCGAGATCACCCTTGCCGGCTCCCAACTCAATGTCGTACGACATCGGAATGGCATCGGAGAATTTCAAGTTCCACTCTCGGTCTTCGAGGTGACTGCCTTCCGTCCTGTGTTCGCGCCATGAACTCGCCTCATCGTCATAGTCGAACTTCCGGGACTCTTTGATCTCGAGATCGAGGTCCCCTTGATCCCCTGAGATATCGTAAGAGACGCGGAGCCTCTGTTTCTCTTTGGCACTTTTCCTGTATTCGACGATGACAATCTTGTCCTTTTGTCCCTTAGTCAGCGTCACGTTTCCGAACGAAGCTTCCAGCTTTACGTTGACCTGCTTTTCTGATGAGCGAGCGACTTCCCGCCGAAGGACTTCGTAGCCACTCTGGCCAACGCCGACAAATGTTCCGGCGGTCAGGAGCGAAGAGGCGATAATGAGTCGATGCTTTTGACGCAGGGTCATGAATGGCTTCCGGTTCTATCAGATTCTGAAACTACCTACGTTTTTTAGCTGGGAGAGTTGCGGAAGAAATCGGGATCAGTAGTGCCGAAGTTTGTCTCGCAAATACTTGTTGAGCATCTCACGAGCTCTGAAGATATGGGCCTTGACGGTTCCCAAGGGTAATTTCAACATTGTGGCGATCTCCTGGTATTCCCGCTCTTCGACATGCCGTAAGTGTATGACCTGTCGATACTTCGCCGGAAGGGAAGTGATAGCGTCTTCAAGGAGCTTCTTTCGCTGTCGGGCGATCATATCCCGATCCGGCTCGTAGGTCGAGTCGGGGAGCTCGAAGGAAAATTCGCTTTCCTTTGATTCAATCGGTTTGTCGATGGAAAACGTCTGGAGCTTCTTCCTTCGAATGTAGTCGATGCAATTGTTCGTCGCGATCTTGTAGAGCCACGTCGAGAACGCGTATTCATCATTGAAGCTGGAGAGAGACATGAACGCTTTGATGAAAGCTTCCTGGGTAAGGTCTGCCACCTCGTCCTTGTCGCGAATCATCCGGTAGATGAGATTGTAGATTGCCTCGTGATACTTTTGGCGGAGCTTTCGGAACGCTTTCTGATCGCCATCGAGGGCTCGCTTGATAAGCGTCGCGTCCTCGCTGCGGGATTCGATGCGCTTCTGCTCGGCTTTGTCGGTGGGTTCTTTTGCGGACGGGGGGGGGAGAGATCTATGTTGCTGTCTGGCTTTCGGCATCCTAAGTGCTTTGGGGGCGGACGACTCTCATCAAAATTCATCATGAACGATCGCCGTCTTCCGGACGATCCGCTCGAAGAGAACTTAGGAAAAAAAAGCATGAGCCGCAACCGTGCCAATTTCGGAAGTTTGCATCAGAGAGCGAATTTCTTTACTTTTTGAACGCATCGACCATCATAAGCGCCATCTTTCATGTTCATCACATTTGAGGGTCTCGACTTTTCCGGCAAATCGACGCAGGTGCAACTCATCGTCGAGAAGCTCGGGCGCGAGAATTACAATGTCCTTGTCCTTCGGGACCCGGGCGGGACTCCCATTGGGGAACGAATTCGAAGCATCCTCCTGGACAAGGAACTCTCAGACATGGCGGATTTTGCCGAGTTGTTCCTCTTCTCCGCCAGCCGTTCACAGCTAGTGAAGGAGGTCATCCGTCCCGCCTTGGAAGGGGGGATGGTTGTCATATGCGATCGATTCTATGATTCCACGACGGCGTATCAAGGCTGGGGTCGCGGTCTTCCCATTGAGGACATCAAGACGATCAATCGCGCCGCGGCGGACGGGCTCGTTCCCGATGTCACGCTGTTCATCGATATTCCTGTCCCGGAAATTGAGCGAAGGATGAATCAGCAGAAGTCGAAAGCAGACCGAATGGAGTCGAGCGGCATCGCGTTCTACGAACGAGTGCGCCAGGGCTACATGCAACTTGCAAACGAGGAAACACGTTTCTTGGTCGTCAACGGACTCCAACCCGTCGATGACATTCACGAGGCGATCTGGTTGAGAGTCCAACAACACCTGGCTGTAGTGCAGAACCTGAACCAAACAAAGTCATGACAAAGGAGGATTGAAGAAGAGATGATGGAGAGCCGAAAGGAGCCGAGATTCAGTCGCAGGAAGCGTTTCCCCGGAGGAAGATTGCCCGCAGTGGTGGCGTTGTCGGCGGCAGCAGTGTTGCTCTCTGGATTCCTGATCGTGGGTGATGGAGACCAGCTTCTCAAGATCCATCGCGGCATTGACCTCTTCGGGAAGGTCTACAAGGAGATTGCCGCGAATTATGTGGATGAGATCGAGCCGGAGCGGTTTATGCGAGCCGGCATCGACGGCATGCTGAAAACGCTCGATCCGTATACGGTCTACATCGGTGAGAAAGAGAATGACGAGATCGACCTCGTGACGACGGGGAAATATGCCGGTGTTGGGATTACGATCGGCCTTCGGGATGGCGCCATCACGGTGATTTCCCCCATCGAAGGATTCTCTGCCGCGAAACAGGGCATCGAGGCGGGGGACAGAGTGGTCGAGGTGGATGGGAAGAACGTGCAGGGAATGTCTCTCGAAGACGTGAGGCAACTGGTGCGCGGGGCACCCGGCTCAACCGTCAGAATAAGGATTGAACGTGAAGGAGAAAGCAATCCCGTTGAGTTCGTTCTCGTTCGAGAAGAGATTCCGGTGAGGAATGTTTCGTTCGTGGGTTTTGTAGAAGAGGGCGTCGGGTACATCAAGCTGGAACGATTCTCCCGAACCGCGGGCGACGATGTTCGATCCGCCATCAAAGAACTGAAAGCAAAGGGGACAGTCCGAAGCATGGTTCTCGATCTCCGGGACAATCCCGGCGGGTTGCTCGACATCGCGGTGGATGTTGTTTCGAAATTTGTTCCTGAAAGCAGCCTGGTCGTATCGACCCAGGGACGGAAGAGCGAGTCGGAGAGAAAGTACCGCACGAGTNNCGAGTGAGAAACCGATGCTCTCCGATATTTCCATCGCGGTTTTGGTCAATAGGGGGAGCGCGAGCGCAAGTGAAATCGTTGCCGGAGCCATCCAGGATCTTGATCTAGGCATCATCGTCGGAACCCGCACGTTTGGCAAGGGCCTCGTTCAAACAATCACACGCCTGTCAGAAAGCACCTCACTGAAGATTACGTCCGGGCGCTATTTCACGCCGAGCGGTCGGAGCATTCAGGAAATCGACTACTTCCGAAGGACAAAGGAGGGCGTCTTCACCGCCAAACCTGACAGCCTGAAACGAGAATATCGAACCGTTCACAATCGTGCCGTCTACGACGGGGGAGGGATCGTCCCTGATTCTGTCGTCACCGAAGATACGCCGGCCCGGCTCCTCCAGGAACTGAACCGCAAGGCCATGTTCTTCAAGTATGCCAACCTCTATGCAGTTCAGAAGAAATCGGTGCCGGCAAGCTTTGAGGTAACGGACGAAATCCTGAAAGACTTCTTGCGCTTTCTCAAAGAGAGAGAGTTCACCTATCAGGAGGAGTCCGAGCAGAAGGTGAAGGAGCTGAGGGAGCTGGCCGAAAAAGGGCGCTACGGAAAATCGTTCTTCGACGGACTTGAGAAGATCACGAAGTCGATTGAATTCGAGAAAGAGCGGGCGTTTGAGAGATTTGACAAGGAGTTGCGCCGAGCTCTGAAGCACGAGGTTGTCGAACGCGTGAATGGTCCCAAAGCGGCGATCGAAGCATCCGTCAAAGAGGATCGACAGTTGAAGGTTGCCGTCAACCTACTGAAGAGCCGTCCCGTCTACGGCCAACTTCTTAAAGGAAAGCCCCGGTAGAGGGAGCGCTCCGGCCGCTGAAGTGTGGCCCGAAGCAATCATCGATCTGCCCTCGTCGGATTCCCCCATGTTCAGAATCCGGGGAGGAATTCCCCGACCACGCCTTCAGATACGATCAGGATGATGCTATTCCCAATCGATCTCTTACGAGTCCGACGATTCGATGTAAATCATTCTCCCGATTGACGAAGTCAAAGCCGTCGCTTTCGATGATCAAGAGCGGCCCCCGCTTGTATCGACCGATCCAATCCTCGTAGTGTTTGTTCAGTTGCTCAAGATATTCCCGTTGAATCCCCTGTTCAAACGATCTCCCTCTCCGTGCGATATTGTTTACGAGTGTATCGACCGAGGCTTTGAGATACACCAGAAGGTCGGGGGACTTGAGGTAGTCGGTCATCACTTCAAAGAGGGCAACGTAGTTGTCGTAGTCCCGCGGGTCCATTTTTCCGATGTCGAACAGATTGCGGGCGAAGATCTCCGCGTCCTCATAAATCGAGCGGTCTTGAATAACGGACAGGCCTGATTCGGTCATCTCTTTGTGGTGTCTGAACCGCTTTGAGAGAAAGTAAATCTGGAGGTGAAACGACCACCGCGTCATATCCGCATAAAAATCTGGGAGATACGGATTGTCCTCGACGGACTCGAAATACGGCTTCCAGCCGAACTGTTGGCCGAGGAGTCGGGTGAGCGAGGATTTTCCCGCTCCGATGTTGCCCGCGACGGCAACAAACAGCGGCCTTGATGGTGATGACATAGAAATGCTACTGTCAATGATGTGCGTGAGAGTTTCTGTGGGTTGAGAACACGAGTGAATTGCCGACGACAGCCGGTGACCTCCCCTACCGGGGGACACGCAAAAAGGTATTCGATTCGAACCTGAAATGCAAGAAGAGAAAGGTCCGGCATTCTTACGGGCGCGAATGGATTCCAAGGATGATCGCCTCGAGGGCGTCGACGATCCGCGGTCCCGGACGCGTCACGAGATTCGCGTCGAGGAGCACCACGCGTTTGTCCCGGACAGCCGGAAGCCGGCTCCATTCGGGATAGGCGGCGAGGACTTCATTGACTGACATTGCCACGTCATGCGTTGCGAGGATCACCTCGGGTTCGCGGATGTAAATCTCCTCCCGGCTGATCATCGGATATGGCATTCCAGCGTCTCCGCTGATATTGTGACCGTGGGCCAGGGTGATGAGCTCGTCAAGAAACGCTCCTTGACCAACCGTCACGATGGGATTCAATGAAAGCAGAAACAGAACTCGAGGGGTGGACTTCGTCTTCGTTGTCTCCTCAAGTCGTCTCAGCTTTGCTCTGAGCGCGGCGACGACGGAGTCGGCGGTGTCTTCACGATGGATCAGACTCCCAAGGTCCCGGATCGATTTCAGTACGCCGTTGAGACTGCGGGGATTTGTAACGAAGAGCGAGACGCCGAGGGCTTTGAGCTTATCATAATCGCCACGCATGTTTCCCGATGTTGACATGATCACGACATCGGGCTTCAGCTCAACGATGCGCTCGATGTTCGGATTCAGGATGCCGCCGACCTTTGGCTTTCCGCGGGCGGCCTCCGGGAAGTCGCAGAAATCAGTCACGCCGATAACCTGCCCCTCGACGCCCAGCGCGAAAAGGGTTTCAGTAACGCTTGGGGCAAGGGAGACAATCCTTTGGGGATTTCGGGGGAGGTGGACGCCGACGCCAAAATCATCAAGCACCGCCTGAGTCCCGCCGGACGCGGGGGGCTCGTCCCGCTTACAAGATGAAAGAAACGTGAGCAGCAAGAGGCAAGCGATGACTCGTNNCGGATTGCTCCCGCGTGAAGATGATCCATGGAATTCACAATCTTTCGGTTGGGGTTGTAGCGATGAACGCATGCACGGCGACGTTCCGGCGCCGGCATGAGAAGACGCTGCTGCTCATCGAGATGTCTTCTGCGCGAAACGAAAAGAGCGAATCGCCACGATTCGCTCTTTGATGGACGCGTTCGTCAAAGACTCTTACTCAAATTGACCGCTTCGCAGCCATCCGTT
>DMMN01000040.1 GCA_003453835.1 Bacteroidota bacterium
TACACACACCCTAAGATATTACCGGCTCAGGTGCCGTTACGAAAGTAGAGTTGAGCCAAGGGAGGAGACAGGCGCAGGCGAAGAGAAAAAAGTAGAAGTTCCTGCCCCCCCCGCAACTCCGGGCACTCACAACTTCAGTGAGTTTCCGTTCTTCAATCGGGACCTTCTCAAAACGGGGGATAAGCAGCACCTATCCTGTTATCAGGTCGCCTTGAACTCCATCTTCAATGGAATCGCACTGGCCAGCGAATCACGGACAGGTGAGGAGCGCTCACACCTCTTGCGCAAGAAGGCGATCTGTTCGGCTGTCGCGCTTGGCAGAGAAATGTTCACAGTGTAGGAAATCGTATCGTATGCAGACGTCGGCCCGTTTTCCAATCCCAAATATGATCGCAGGTTGAAATGTCCGGTCGCTTCCACCGAGAGGCTCTCGATCCTGAGGCCGAGGAAAGAAGCGTGTAACGCAATCACATCAATGTCGCAGGCGGCCAGGGTTGCAAGCAGCATCTGCATCGAGTCAAACTCACCTGGGCCACCAAGGTGCGTGACCTTGTCTTTCAACTCAACTCGCGAACGTGAACCGCCAACCCAATGCGCGATAAGAGCAGAGGTAGTATCTGCTTTGCTTGGGTCCTTCCCGACGAGAGCTTTGAACTCCAGCTTTTTATTCACGTTGACGCCGTTGATATCGGCGAATTGCCCCATGGTAGTTCCTCTCGACAATATCTAAACACATCACGAAGAGCCTGATATCTAATATACAGGCGCTCTTGCTTGTTGCCTATCGCTCCGGTTCAGTGGCAGTGCAACGCCGTCCGTTGCAACCGGTTGTTAGGCGGCTACTCGTCATGCCCATCATCGCTGCCTCCGCTGGCCGCCGAATGAATTCACCGCGGAGATTCACTGCACGGGGACGATGCCGTAGCCCTTCGCCTGGTAGCCGCTGAGCGAGTTGAACGAGTTGGCCACGACCTTCACCTCAGGGAGAAATGCCTCGCGATCGAGCTTGAGCAATTGCACTGCGAAGTTGCAGGCCTCCATCTTTGCGCCCCCCTTCTTCAGGTCGGTCACCTGCTCAGAGATCTGCTTCTGCTCCTCCGTGGCGTCGGGGCCGGGCTTCTGGATGAGCTTGAGCGCGGGGCCGCGGAAAGCGACCACCAGGTCCGGCTTGATCTTCGCCGCCACCGCCCGGTCGCGCGCGTCGACGATCGCCTTAAGGAATACAACCATCTTCTTTGGCTCGGTGACGCTGTCGATGTCGTAGACGACCTTCAGCGTCTTGACGCCCGTAAGCGCATCCGAGTCGTTCGGCTCCTCCCTGGCTTGTTGGGCGTATCCGATCCCCGGAACGGCGAGCAGGGTGGCGAGCGACACCAAAAGCACGTAGCCAAGTTTCTGTGATCCTTGTCTCATGTCTGATCCTCCTTAGTTTGAATTATGTCTGTGTTGTGCCGAAGTGGCGCATAATTATTGATTCTCAGCTGTTGACCCTCCGGCGTATTGTCTTCGAGGTGGCATAGGAATGATCTGCGATACCTCCTTCTGGTATTGAACGTATTCCTGACCGTGAAACCGAACAAGGTCTTTCTCCTCAAGCTGGATGGCAACAAGGATGTACCCTGTTGATGCGAAGGCAAACAGCAGATGTCCGACTGTCATGAGCGGCGTCGACCAAAACGCAATAATGAATCCGACCATGAGCGGGTGCCTCACAATTCTGTAGAAGAACGGTTTGACAAACTGTGGCGGCGCAAGTTCGCGGTTCCTCAGCGTCATGTATACCTGGTGGAGCCCGAAGAGATTGAAATGGTTGATGAGGAATGTGCCGAAGAGTACGATGCCCCATCCCAGAAAATATGTCGCGGTCAACACAGTTCCACCGATACTCCCGCGGACATTCCATGTGATGTCGCTGATCGGCCTCCAGTACCAGAAAAGCGCTATGAGTGCCAGGCTCGAAAAAAGCACATAGGTGCTGCGTTCAATTGGCTTTGGAACCAGCCTCGTCCACCATTTTTTGAACCCCTGTCGTGCCATAACGCTGTGCTGGATCGCAAAAAGGGACAGCAACACGATGTCAATGAGCCATCCGTTGCTTTCTCCACCCTGCAAGCCAGTATCAACCGATTTCGGCACCAAGACATTTCCGAGAAACCCGACAGCGTAAAGAAACGTGGCGAAGAAGATCAGGTAACACGCCACGCCATACATGAAGAACAATGCTCGCTTCATACGTCCCACCCTTGATTGTTATGCGACCCAATCTATCGGATGGGCAGACCGAGGGCAATGATTCACCCTCCAGGTCTCTTGATTTAGGGCCCAGGAAATGCTAAGATACGCCATCAAACATTGTTGGACAGTGTGGGGTGGGAAAATGGATATCCTCTCGGATACTCTTCACGTCGTGCGTTTAACGGGCGCAATTTTCTTCGGCGCCGATCTCGGTTCTCCGTGGTCCTTCTATTCTCCTCCAGCCGACGAGCTCCGGTCACATCTCGGTTCTTCCTCAGAATGTCTCACGTTGTTCCACATTGTAGAACGCGGACAGTGCTGGATCACGGTGAAGGGACACGCGTCTTTTCTCTTGCGCCAGGGGGACGCAGTTGTTTTCCCTCATGGCGGTTCGCACGTCATGAGTAGCAACCAGGAGCCCCGGACATCAGACATCCAATCCATCCCCATTGATTTTCTGCTGGAGTCTTCAAAGAATGGCGTGACATTTATGCCGTTCGGCGGACGCGGTGAAAATTCACGAATCGTCTGCGGCTATCTTCAGTGCGACCAGAAGTTCAATCCTTTGGTCGGTTCGTTGCCGACCGTGCTTTGGTTACGCCTTGGTCAACACAAGAAATCGCCGCTCATTACGAACAAAGGGCAATTCCAACCGTGGAATATTGTGCCAGTCGAGATGGGACAATGGCTCGAAACCACGCTGCAGCATACCCTCCAGGAAATCAGTCATGGGGGAGCAGGCAACAACGCCATGCTCGCGCGGCTGACGGAAATCATGTTCGTGGAAGNNGAAGGCTGGCTCGCAGGGGTGAGGGATCGGAGTGTGGGGCAGGTACTTCAGTTAATGCATGCAGAGCCTTCTCGTGCTTGGACGGTAGAAGATCTTGCTTCCGCTGCGGCCGTGTCGCGCTCGACACTTGCTCAACGCTTCACTTCTCTCATCGGTGAGACCCCCATGCAATATCTCATCGGCTGG
>DMMN01000187.1:0-4075 GCA_003453835.1 Bacteroidota bacterium
AACACAATCAACCGCCGCACCCCAACCTGACGCCCTTCAGCGTCTCCACCGCCCTCGCCGACACATCTTTCAGATTTCCAATCGGCGTCCCCACGACCCATAGCGTCCCACTCATCCATCCGTCTCAAGAAAGTGCGCCCGCTTACCCTGCGCTCGCGTCTTTCAGCAAGGAGTCCAGTGTGGCCAAGGCAGCGTTGCCATACGGTCGGACGAGTTCTTTGAGCAGCGTCCGATCGATCCGGTCGTGAGAAACCTGTAACACGCCAGCGACATCGCTCAAATCTTTCGGGCCGCCCGCGAAAATCTTCATCGCGACAAAATCCTCCATGCCGACCATGCGAATCCGCATCCCCATAAACTCGGTCTCAATGGCCCGGGAGAACACGGCTTCCGTCATGCCCCGGATATTCATGAGCAGATCCACTCGATTCCCAAATCCATCCTCGATATGCACCACCGCACCCACGGGATCGCGCGCGTCCCCTGTGCTGTAGCCGGGCTTCAACCCGGCCTTGCGAACATCCTCCATCAAGGCCTGAACCTCCGCCTGGCCGGCCTTCAAGGAAATGAGGGCGTCCGCATCCAGGCTGGCCCTGACGATGCCATGAAACGACGCGGCGAACGCGCCGATGATCGCGTAGGGAATCTGGCGCGTGTTCAACACGGCGATCGCATCCAGCAACAGCAGCGCGGACTGGCCAGGACCGGTGGCTCTCATCATTCCCCCGTCAGGTTTCTCTTCTTGCGCGACGGCGACACCCCTGAGCGGTAGTCCACACCAGCCTGGTACATCCGATGAACCAGTTGGGAATGCTGAAGGAAGGCGACCAGCCTCGCTTCAGGCTTCATCCGCTTGCACAGCAAGACGATCTCTTCGCGCTCTCTATTCAGTAGCTGCGATGCTTGCATCCGACACGCCCTTTCCGGAGAAGCCGGCGCCTGGCACCCTCCCGCCTACCTCTGAGCCTCTCCACCGCCCTCACCGATACGTCCTTCATGTTCCCTATCGGCGTGCCGATCACGTACAATGTCCCGCTCATTCATCCCTCATCCGTATGTAATGACCGCGAGACGCTTAGTCATGACGGAAATCTATTCCGCTCATCCTAGCTCCATTACTTCGCTTCCTTCATTGCGAGGAAGCTTCTGAACATTGGGTGTACATGAAAGCGAGTGATGTTCCTTAGATTGAGACTTGACACCTGATGGGGTCCCAGGTATGAACTGCCACTTCGCCTGCGTGCTCGAAGTCCTCCAACAGCTTGGGCACGCAGGAAACCAACCTTCCAAAGTGTGTCGATCATAAACTCAGGATCTGCTTCCTTGCACCAGGTCTCAGCAGCCTCATCGATTGGAGATTCGCCGGTCGAAATCTTGAGCACATGCTCCTCCAAATCCTCCCTAAGAAGATTGTATTCGCGGCCTCTAAACGTCCCGAATACACTCAAAAGTCCCGGATACTGAAACCGGTACTCTGCCGCTATATCCTGCAACCTGCTCTCTGAATAGGCGTATTCGCTTTCCGCTATTATCTGGTAGTCTAGAGGACACATTTTGTGCTTCTCAACAGCAATGTCTCGAATGGTATTGCAGAACTGTATGATTTCTCTTGGTCGATACAACGTTCGGTCAACGATGTAATTGAAGGATCTCGTCTTCCGATAATCTAGCGTTTCAGAAAACACAAGGTTCCAAGATTTCTCAGGGCTCATTTTCTCTGAACTTGATAGGCTGTTTCGGATCCGCTTTGCAATTAGCTCTAGCAATGCTGGTTCATCCCATTCAAGCGTTTCTATCAAATCACGAACCTTTTGCGCATCCTCGTACAATTCTGGAATGTTGTCATAAAGTTCCTTCCTTAGCGAAATGAGCACTCGAATGCCCTTCCCTCTTGCATTTATAGATAGAGCAGCCTGGAAGAGACCAGCAACAAACGCTTTGGCATCCTCTGAGTTATCCCAGCCCTTGTCCAACTCGTCTATGAGAACGAATACGCTTCGTCTCTGACAGACGCGTTCAAGCTCGGGTATCAATGACGCGATTTCCTCGAGTTTATAGAGCTTCTGTAATTCTCTTGCTCGAGCCTCAAACTGTCCCACCTTTAAGACTTCTAGCCGCTTCATGTATGAGATCAAAATACCGATTGGATTCGTATCTACGCTGTGGTTGTCCCTCAGATATTTGTAGATTGATGCTGCGGCACCGGTTTTTAGACTTGGACCTGTCGATGTCACACGTTTCATGATTAAGACATAAATCAGGAATTTCCACGCAGCAGCATAAGCGCCATGCTTTGCCCAAGCGCCCTCCCCTTCCTTTGCCAACACTTGGCAGAACATTTCGTATGAATATTCCTCGGGCGCCAGTGAAATCACAATATTGCTGGCCCTTTCTTCTTCCTGTTTCAACTTAAGAAAAATCGCGCTCTTACCGCTGCCTCTATTTCCGAGGATTACGGTCTTACCTCCATGTCGTACGCTCTTAAAGGATTCACTGGCAACAAAACAGTCAAAGAGCGCTTGATCACGTTCTGCTGCGGGCGGGCCAAACGAGAGGTTTGTTGGCTCCACAGACTTAATCACTTCGGTTCTGTCGCTCTGAGTTGCCATATGCGCCCTCACCCTCCATTCAGCTTGTTCAGCAGATTAAGCGCCATCTCGCGCCAGCGCGACATACGGCCATCCGTACGTAACAATCGCAAGACGTTTATTCATCTCAAATATAGAATTCCGCTCATTCATCAGTCACCCACGCCTACGCACCAGTCTGCCTGAGATGCGGAGCGTTTATCCAAACTACCAAGATGACGCCAAGCATCTGCACGATAGGAAGAAAGGCCTTGATACCAACTGCACGAGGAGGCTTATTGTGGAGCGATTTGATTTCATTGTTTACTTGTTCAACGCGGTTCGCATAGTACTGCCTTTTTTGCCGAGCCGCATCTGCCATCCCTTGTAGGTATTGCGCTATCGAGAGCTGCCCAGACTTGTATTGCTTGAAAAGCTCTTCCTCTTTAGGGTTGCTCTTGGATATTTTGTCTGCNNTGTCTGCAAGCGCCTCGGCCTTCATGCCAAGCCTTGGAGCAAGCGCACTCAGGGCTTCCAAAATCTCAAAAGAGTTAACACGGTCGTTGTGGAAACTGCCGAGTTGTAAGTCGTTTGATCTTGAAATTTCAAGCTCTAAAATTCGTGCCTGATAATCTTTAATCGAGCCATCCATTCCCATAGAAATAGCGTTCGGTAGCACAACAAGCACGGCTAGAGTAATAGCCGTAAGACTAGCGGGGGTTCCCTTCCTCATTCAACCGTTACGCTTTTGGCGAGGTTGGGGTTGCTAAGGACCGACGATATCTGTGAGACCTTCAATAATACGATTGACGTCGGTTTCTTCGGCATGCGCAATGCGATGACTGAGCCGTTCAGTGGAGAGCGTTCGGACCTGACTGATCTTCACCCAGGAAGGCTTGGGCAGGAGTTTTTCGGGCAGCGCGTAGGTCAGTGGAAAGCCGGCGCGCTGCGGCTGGCTGGTAATCGCCAGCGCAATCACCGTACCGGAATGGCTGTTGAACACCTCATGGCTGAGCACCAGGACTGGACGCCGACCGGCCTGTTCTCGACCTTTCGTTGGCTCGAGGTCGGCCCAGTAGACATCGCCCCTTAGAATTCGGGCCATGCGTCCCCGGTGAAACGCTCTTCAGCCAGCGCCCGCTCTTCCTTGGGGTTCAGCTTGGCGGCCTCCTCAGCCAACCGGGTGTGGTTCCAGCGCTCAACCTTCTCCCGAACCGCGGTCTGAATGGCTTGACTGCGGTTTGGATAGCGTCCCTGGATGACCCACCGGTCGATCAACTTGAGGAGCCGCTCATCGACCGTGATTGCGACCTTGGCCGTCGGCATGATGGTTCACCTCCTGGTATTCTAATTTATCATACCAGTGAGATTTCGTCAACCCGTGTTGTTCCAAGCGACACCGCGGGGGCCGTCCCGCCTGCCCCGCAAGGCTCGTCACGACGACTTCGAGGGGCGTTTCAGCTCCGAGAGCCGCTGGTAGCCGATCCACAGGAGCACGGCGAAGGCCC
>DMMN01000187.1:4086-4616 GCA_003453835.1 Bacteroidota bacterium
GAGGAATCGTCCCTGCCGCGAGAGGTCGGCCCAGTACCACGCGCAGCCGCCGGTAAACGTGAAGATGCCGCCTAGCATCAGCCCACCGCCGATGGCCTGCGCCTTGACGAACGACCCGACGAGCGTGACCACGATGCCGATCGGCGCGCCGATGAAAAAGTGNNAACCGCGCCTTCTCGATCTGGTCGCCGGCGTCCTCCTCGCGTTCGCGCAGCCGTTGGAGTTCTTGGTAGTGCGCCCGCGAGTCCACCGGCGCCACGAACACGTCGATCCCATAGTGGATCAGCATCGGCATGAGCACCGCGAAGCCGAACCCCAGGATGATCTTGCGCGCCAACATCGGGTCTCCTTGTCGCTCGCCTGACGCCGCGCCTCTGACGCTGATCGCCGCCACCACGACGGCGATCACGAGCACCAGGCCGAGCACGATCATGCCAGGAGCGTCACTCGACGGTTACGCTCTTTGCTAAGTTCGGCGGCTGATCGATGTCGCACTTGTTGAGCCGGGCGATGTGGTAGGCGAGGAGCTG
>DMMN01000303.1 GCA_003453835.1 Bacteroidota bacterium
ACGGGTTCGGATAGTTCTGTTCCAGGCGAAATTCAAGCGGCGTCGACGCACGACCGTCGTCGCTCCCGGTCGAGACGCCCCTACCGAACTTCTCAACGCCAAACCACGGCGTGCGTTCCCTGTTCTGATCGAGCAGAACGATAAACGAGTTTGGCGCCGACGGATGGTACATCGCGGAAACAAACGACTCTCTTCCGAACTGGTCGAGTGGGGTAACGCGAATCGAGTCTGCCTCAATCCTCATTTCAACCANNGAGCATCACCGGCTGAACGAGTGTCGGCGGACCTCCCCAGTTGTCATGAACGGTTGTCGTACCATCCCAGATCATTCCCGTGTTCTGAAGCTTTGATGAAATCGTGACGAGCGATCGCGCGGCATGGTGAATGGAATCAGGAGTCAGCGAGATCCACGTCAAGCTGCCGAATACGTTTGCAGCTCTCAGGGTGAGGGGACCGATCGGCTGAGAGAGCCTGGTGTTCAGGAATCCTGTGACACCGACAAATCTTCCGCTCGCCACAGCGAGCGTCCCGCTCGTATTCCACTCGATCTCTTTTGTGTCTGTGACAAAAGGATTAGAAGGCTCTGCNNTCTGGAGGGAATGATGAAAAGTCCATGGGGGCGCTACTTTCGTAGCTCCCCGCCCGAACGGCGTGCTTTAGCGACACTTTCTTCGCAAACAGGGCCGGACCTTGCCACCCCCCATTGTCTCGCTTCGGAAGCAGGAGATAGTCCAGAGGCGCATAGTTGACCGTCAGAGTCTGTTTGGCCTTCGAAATCATTCCGTTCCGGTATGCAAAGGCGCAAGATGGAACGAGCGCCATCATCGCCGTATTCCGGGAGATGCTAAAGTACCCGCTCACCTTGTCGGACTCCCAATCGTCCACCGAACCGTTGTAATCAAAGAACATCAGACCGTCAACATCGTGGAAGGAGGAATACGAAGTGAGAAAGAGGAGCGCCTCAGTTTGATAGCGATTAGGGAAGGCGTGGTTGTATTCGCTTATCGTGAACGGCTTGTTCTTCATAGGGACGCCTGCCATGAGATCGACAATCGTTCCACCGATTTGCGACTGCACCATGGGCGAGTTCGCGATGTACCAATCCGTTGAAGACCATGGCTGGCGCGGAAACGACGGATGATCCCAGTACGCGTGGTTATCGATATAGTCAAGTTTCGATTGCACGGCCAAGTCAGCCGGACCCACATTCCAGTTTGTGCCGACGATCGGCACCTTTACGTTCAGTTCGCTCTTGAGGTACGACGCCATCTCGGCGAAGTATTCGTTCTGAAGTTTGATGTAGAATGAAGAGAGGTCCCTCACACGTTGATCGGTAAACGAGGGACACTCGGCATACTCGAGGCGACGAACGGAGGAGCCTTCGAGCGATTCGCCCGCAATCAAACCCCGGATGCTTCCTGGTGCAAGGATGATATCGTCAAACCAGTACGTACCCGCATTCGCCCCCACGGCGAATGAAAGTCGGATGACTCCTTGTACGGTCTCCGGCGCCCGGAGGCTCAACGAAAATACCTTCCACTCCGGCGCCAGAGTTACACTCGCACCGCCGTACCACGTCCAAGGGCTTACATCCCTCATCACGGAAACGGAAATCGATCGCACACCATTGGAACGGCCGGCGAAGGTGACGGTGTAGAGCGAATCCTTCACCACACTCAAGCCGACCTGTTTCCATTGCAGATGCCAATCGGTCCCATCCGAGTTCGTGACGAGAACCTTTGCGGAATACCTGCCTGACTGCGGCTGCACGGAATCCCGCGTCATCGTCGCCATGGCTGGCGCATGCGTTTCCATGACCCATCCTACCGAAGGACCCGCGTTTTCGAACGAACCGTTCTGGACGAGGTTCGTCTCTGTGGAGTTTCGGGCACCCACATTCCATGCAGAGGATAACGAGCTCGTTGAAAGGTAGAGACTCTTGAGGTAACCGAGCCAGAGCGAATCGAGCAACTTCGTATGACGGATGGTCAGGATGCCTCCTTGTGCGAGCGGCTTGAGCTTTCCTTCACGCCAGTAGCGGTAGAGGGAGTTCTCATTCGTCATCTCCACCATCGCCATCACGGGATCGTTCACGAGAGCGAATCCCGTGTAGGGATTGACGTGCGTAAGAAGTTGGCGCGCGTATTCCTTGTGGAGCTCAAGGATCTGAGGGTCGAAGTAATTGATTCCCTTCCCGTAGTCCTGCAATGAGTCGGCGTCGGCGATGCCGTCAGAGTTTCTCAATGTTCTGCTCACGTGCAGGTTCATGTTTGCGTAGATCCCATTTGCCTTCAACTCGGCAAGGATTTTATCGAGACGATCGAGCGTAATGGGATTGAGTGATCGTGTGGAAGAACCCCAGTTGAAGATGCTTTCCCGACTCCATGGATTGTCGAGATGGTGGAAACGAACGAGGTTGAATCCCATTTTCCGAAGCCGACCCGCGATGAACCATGCTTTCGATTTTGTTGGGAAGGCTGCGTCGGCAACGAGATTCGTCCCAAAAAAACGGATCGGCGTATTTCGAACGCTGAAATGCCCCTCTCGATCGATGGAAACGAAATCCTGGTCGGTCAGCGGCCTCGAAGGAAATTGCGGAAGAAATCTCTGCGTCGACGTATCGGCTGGAGGAAGATAGAAACTGAAGCCACCACTGAAGTTCTGCGCCTCCAGCGACAGCGCGGAAACGATGATGAGAAGGACGATTCGATGAGCTCTCATGAACTCTTGCTCGGGGGAAGAGAAAGAAAATAGCCGATCAGTGCGCCATAGAGCGCAGTGGATGGGGTCGTCTCCAGTAAATGAGCGAGCCGAACCTGATCCGGGAACAAAGGATTAGGGATCCCGATCTGCAGCCCAAAAAGGCCAAAAAGCAGACAGAGGCTCATGATCGTTTGCCGTTTCTTTCCTGCGAGCATGATGATGATCGGCAGAGAAAACACGATCCAGAGGACTCCCCGAGCAAGCTGAAACGGTACAAACCACTGTTGGTCACTGACGGTTTTCGCGAAGTGCTGAAAGAACGGCACGATGTCAGAGCTGCCGGTGTAGAAGATGCGGACTTCGGCAAACTGCCATGCGACAAAATAGCCGAACAGGAAGTAGATGACAACATAGCCTACCGCAAGGAATGGGACCTTCCAGATCCAATCCCGAACGCTCGTTCTCGGGGCGAGATTCTCTTCTCCGTCGCCTCCCGCGAACTTGCCTAGAACAAGGACGGCAAGCGGCACGAAGATAAGCGCCGTGAGAAATCCTCGTATGATGATGTCGAGAATGTCTCCGCTGCTCAAAGACGGGAAGGCCGACCGGAAGAAGAAGGTCTCGATCTGTCCCATAAACACTTCGAGTCCGAACACCGAGAGAATCATAGCGATGATCAAACGGAGGCCGCTCAGGCGCGCGTGCAGAATCGGATAGGAAATGCAGAACGAAGCGACCACCGAATAGGCGACCAGGGCAAGCATCATCTGCTGCATCAGAGCAGGAGACGAAAACTCCTTCTGCAATTCTTCAGACAAACGAATAATCTGAGGGGGGATGATGAACGCTGCCAAATAGAGAAACGCAAGCAACGATTGCCGTAGAACGACGGACATCCGGGACTTCGCTGCCATGGCCTACCTCCATTGTTGCTGGAACATTCGGAATGCTTTTCGGGGCCTCCACTCGTCTCGGCCATCACCATCGGCATCGGGTGAGAGCGAGATCAATCCCCACCATTCCTCATTTGAATAGCCGTCCGGATGATTGTCTGTCGCGTATCCGCCGAAGTCGTGGGAATCGGGATTTCCGGCCTTCCACCATTCGTCTGTGAACTCGAATAGCGTTCCACCGACACAAACATCGCTCGCCGCAAGAATCTGCATCCAGTTCGTGCTATCGAACTCCGCCTGGACGGCTTCGTACTCCCGCTTGGTCCGATGATCAAGTGCATCTATCCCAAACTCCGTCAAAACGACGGGTTTGTTTGTCCGGGTCCGGTAGGACGCGAAGGATGCACCGAGATCGTACCGATAGATGTTTGATGCCCAGAGATCCATGTAACTCAACGAGGCGTCGTCTGCCCGCTTCGCCGGGTTTCCGATGTTCGTGAAGTCACCATTGCTCGCGCAAACAGGATGATACGTGGCTCCCTCGACTTCAAATGCCGTTATGGCAAGCTCTTGCACCAAATCATACCAGTACGGATTGTCCCCATTGTTGAACGGGAGATTCTGCTCGTTCCCGACATTCCACATCAGAATCGCCGGGCTGTCCTTCAGGCCCCTGACAAATGAGCGGAAACTTCCGATCAGTTCTTCGCGCCGGATTGGGTCGGCAAGATTATACGACGTCTGCACCCAAAATCCGACAATAACTTTGATTCGATGATCGCTCGCTCGCGCGAGCATTGTGGGATCAATCCCTGAGTAGGTGCGAATCGTGTTCACGTGGAGCGAATCAAGCCAGTCAGCGCAACGGTCGTACAAACCCTGCGGAACGTTCCCTCCACTCCCGATCGGAGCGGGCGAGAACGCTACACCTTGCACTCTCAAGGGCCGGTAAGCTCCGTTGCGATCGAAATCTTCTTCCAACACTCGGAGATTGATGCGGACAGGCCCCTGGCTCAGGGGCTTGATCGGAGGGATCGACGGATTCCGTTGCAGGGAGATCACGACACTCGAGGTGTCGTTCATTCCTGCCGGCACCTCGACATCCGACTCTGCAAAGCCGGCCCGCGCAACGCGGAGTCGGTACTTCGTTGGAGGAACGCCCGCAATACTAAACGTGCCATCTTCGCGACTCAAGACCAGACGCACGCGCTGGGGAGCCATGAGGCTGACACGCGCGTAGCGCACACCCAGCTTTGTTTGATCCTCGAGGACACGACCCACGACGACTGATCCACTCAGAGAAACTTCCTCAACTTCGGGACCTTCGCATCCCTCTAAAAGAAAGAGCGTGAGGATCCCCGCGATCCCACTCTTCACTCCACAAGGAGAGGGCGATACGACTCGTTTACGTCGGCCAGCCAGCCACATCCCTCAAAGCCTACCTTCCCTCAAGGCTCGCCCTTCAACGTCGCGCTGCATCCGGACGAAGCCATCATCTGAATGTCCACCAAAGAACGGCGAGAATGGCGACGACGGTGACGGACGCTGCGATGTTCATCCCGTTCCATTTTGTCTCAAGCGGATGGGAGTGGTCTATTTCGGAATAGGTGAGATTGACGAGTTTCTCACGACCGAGTGCGGGCGTTGACAGACTCACACCGACGAGGACCGCCGAGCAGACGACGAACAGAAACACCGCATAGTGCAGAAAATTGACGGTTGCGATGTAGGCGAGCATATCGCTGGAGAACGGGCTCATCTTGTGTTGAATCTCCAGAATGAACCTCGCACCTCCCAGGACAAGGCCACTCAGGAGTGACGCGATTGCGCCTTTCGAATTCACTCTCTTCCAAAGAACCCCAAACAAGAAGACGGCTGCGATCGGGGGAGAAACGTACGCTTGAACGCTCTGCAGGTACACATACATGCGCTCGTCGCTNNCCTATGAAGGGAATCCAGAGCAAACCGAGAAGTACCATCGCTCCGGTCGCGATTCGCCCAAACCGGACCGTCGTCGCATCGTCCGAGTCGGGTTTCCAGCGCTTGAAAATATCGATCGTAAGCAGGGTTGAAGTAGAGTTGAACATCGCGCTGAGCGACGACATCAACGCAGCCAGCAACCCGGCGACGACAATGCCTTTGAGTCCGGGTGGGAGAAGTGTCGTTACCATCCACGCGTACGCGCGATCGCCGGTTACTTCACCGTTCGAGAGGCTATACGCGATAATGCCGGGCAGCACGAGGATAAAGACGGGGAGGATTTTCAGATACCCGGCAAAGATCGTCCCGGAGCGGGCGTGGTCGAGGTTCTTGGCGCTCAGAACTCGTTGAACGATGTACTGATCGGTGCACCAATACCAGAGTCCAAGAATTGGCGCCCCGAAGATGATCCCCGTCCACGGAAAATCAGGATCACTCATCGGTTTGAACATCGACCAAAATTCCGCCGGCGTGCTTGAGACAACCGAATCCCATCCGCCGGCCTGATTCAACCCGAGCACGGTCAAAACAATCGATCCGCCGATCAGAATAAACATTTGCACGAGGTCGGTGTAGATGACTGCGGCCAGGCCGCCGAGAATGGTGTAGATTCCTGTCGCGATCACAATGACGACCGCGGAAGTGTACATATCCCAACCGACGACTGCGTTCAGCAGAATGCCGCCGGCGTACAACGAGATGGAGATTTTCGTGAGCACATACGCAGCAATGGAAACAATGCTCAGGTAATATCGTGACGATTTTCCATAGCGGCGTTCGAGGAACTCCGGCATCGTGAACACACCGGATCTCAGGTAAAACGGTGCAAAGACCCATCCAAGCAAGAGGAGAATCAGGATAGCCAACCACTCGAAGTGCCCTACCGCCAGCCCCGATTTGGAGCCGGTGCCGGCGAGGCCGAGGAAATGCTCGCTGGAGATGTTTGTGGCAAAGAGCGAAGCGCCGATGGCGAACCATCCCACCTTGCGCCCGGCGAGGAAGTACTCCGCACTGCTTTTCCCCCTCTTCCGAAAATAGAATCCAATGGAGAGCACAAAGATGAAGTATACAACTACAATGATGAAATCGAGAGTTGTGAGTGATCCAAACATGGCCTATCCTTTGTGAAATGTTGCGGCACCAGTCCGAGAGGTATATCTTGGGACAACCTCAGGCGAATTATTTAAGCTCAAACTCTTCCGTAAGATTCGCTACCGTTACTCTGAATCTGCCGGGCTCAACGATACGCTTGTTCTCTTTGCCGATGAAAGAGAGATCATTCCACTCGAGCGAGAATTCCATCTTCCGCTCTTCCCCGGGTCGAAGAAGGACTTTCTCGAATCTCTTGAGCTGCTTTACCGGCCTCGAGATTGTGCCGTACAGATCCGTCAGGTAAACCTGGACAACCTCTTTTCCGGCGATTGATCCGGCGTTCCTGACCTTGACCGAAATATTGAACTTCGGCCGAGGATTCGAAACGATCGGTTGCACTTCGAGATTACTATAATGAAACGACGTGTAACTCAACCCGAAACCAAAAGGAAACTGAGGATGAAAGCGGTTTGTATCTGCAATATCGAGCGGCTTGTGGTCGTACGTCATTAAGTCGTTTGGGTGGCGGGGATACGTAAACGGAAGCCTGCCGCACGGATTGAAATCACCGAACAACACATCAGCAAGAGCCTTTCCTCCCTCCATCCCGGGCAGATAGCCCATGATAATCCCGCGCGCTCCATCAGCAATTCGCTCGATAATTCGGGGCCGGCCCTCGATGAGCACGAGGATGACGGGCTTCCCCGTTTTCATCAGAGCGGAGGCAAGCGCCAATTGTGCCTCATCCAACGTTAGGTCGTCAATGTTCCCCGGCGATTCGCAGTACGCCCGTTCTCCAAGGCAAACAACCGCGACGTCATGGCTCTTCAGAGCATCCACTGCCGCTTGAATGTTGACCACCGAATCGACCGTTGCCCCGGGAATGTATGTGACGTTTCCCTCACCGACCTTGTCTTTGATCGCCTGGAGAATGGTGGGCTTTTCCTTCGGGTACAACGCTTCAATATCTCCCTGCCAGGTTATCGTCCACCCGCTGTTCATAACGGAAAGCATCGAAGCTGTAGGACCCGTCACAAGCACTCTGGTTGTTTTGGAGAGCGGCAGAATTTGATCTTTGTTTTGGAGAAGCGTGATGCACTCTCTGGCTGCCTGGAGGTTTGCTTGTTCAGATTCACGACTGCCGAACTTCGTTTTCAATGATTCATCGGGATATGGGCTCTCGAACAAGCCGAGCATGGATTTCAGCGTCAAGATTCGGCCAACCGCTTCATCGATCCGGCTCATCGGCACGCTCCCCTCTCTGGCAAGTTCGAGCAGAAGATCGTAGAAACTGAAGTCGAGCGGGACCATACTCATGTCGATCCCCGACATCACCGCCAGGCGAACGGCTTCCTTGGGCGAGTCCGCAACACGATCGCGTGTATGCAGCCTCTTGACGTCTTCCCAATCGGATACGACCAGCCCTGTAAACTTGANNCATCACGAAGTACATTCTTCAACAAGAAACTATTGGCGTGTCCCGGAATCCCGTTCACTTCCGAGGAATTGACCATGACGGACGGCGCACCCGCCTCAAGCCCTGCCTGGAAAGGCGGAAGAAAGTACTCCCGAAGAGTCATCTCGGGAATGAGCGCTTGCGTTCGATCCTTCCCCGTGAGCGGAGTGCTATATCCCACGTAGTGTTTAAGACATGCGGCGACTTTGTCACGACCGGCAATGTTGTCGCCCTGGAGACCAACGACATATTCCCTTGCCATGACGGAGGCCAGATAGACATCCTCACCGAACGTCTCAAAGAGGCGAGGCCATGCCGGGTGCCGGCCGATATCGAGAACGGGGCTGAAGTTCCACGGAATCCCCGAGGCGCGCATCTCGCGGGCGGTGATTTCGCCTTCTCGTCGAACAAGTTCGCGATTCCACGTCGCCGCCATGGCGATGTGTTGAGGAAAGATGGTTGCTCCAAGGGTGTAATTCACCCCATGCACGGCGTCGATCCCGTAGAGGACGGGAATGCCGAGCCTTGTCTTCTTCGTCGCGACGTCTTGAATCTTCGTAATGATTTCGTGCCAGTGTTCGAGACTATACGCCGAGTTTGCAACGTTCAAGATCGAACCGACATGATACTTCAAGAGCGCTTCCTCAAGCTTGGCCGGATCGATCTCGTGAGGTTCCGCCCGCCCTCCCTCACCCCGCGAAACGACTTCGATGGAAACCTGAGTCATCTGCCCAATCTTCTCTTCAAGGGTCATTTTGTTGAGAAGGTCTCGGACGCGGCGGCTCTCCGTGGACGGATGTGTGCCACTTGCCAAAAGGATTCCCGCAAGAACCATGGTGAGCCACGGGAGAGCTAGAAACCTGGTCACTTTTCTCATTGCCTGTTCTTCGATTGATGAGTCTGCAATTACCGGATTCTCATTTCGTACTTCGAACGCGTACCATGTTACCGTAGCACAACAATCTTCCGCCGATCCCGGTGAGAGGTGCTCGCGAGAGTACAGTAATAGACCCCGGAGCTGAGACTCGCGCCATTCTCATCGGATGCACGCCAGTAGAATCGATGATCACCGGCAGACCGGATTCCGAGGTCGATCGCCGCAACACTCCGGCCCAGCACGTCGTGAACCGAGAAGCGGATCGCCTGACTCGCGTGAAGCGTAAACGACATGATGGTTCCCTCGTTGAAGGGATTTGGATAATTCTGATGAAATCGAAATTGGTCGGGGGCTTCTAACGATTCCCCTTCCAGGCCCGTGAGTTCCTGCTCGATCGTCAATCCGTTCAGGATCGGTTGGTCGGAGGTTGCTCCAAAGTGGATGTCGAGGATTCCATCATTGACCTGGATACCTGTTATCGTATGCTGAAGCGCCTTGTTCTTTCCGGCTTGCTGATACACATCGAGAGCCGTCAGAACTTGCCGGCCCTCCAAACTGACATCGAATACCCGCGCGGCACTAACGTTCCAGTAATTCTCTGCCATCATGAGCGTGACCCGATAACTTCCCCTCGGCACACGAATCTTGTAGTAGACGAGCCCCCATCGTTCGCTGCGATAGATCTCCGGTTCAGTTGTGCCGGCGATGTCAAGGCTTGACGGGTAGAGCTTTGTGCTTCCGTCGAGGTACCCGTACTCAACCTTCTCATTCCAGGCCTTGTCCGCCAGATAACCGCCCGATGCCGACCCACCGACATTGATACGGATGGGAAACTGCAGCCGAACAGAACGATTGAGCATCTTTGCATGAGCGCTGCTCCGATTCGGCGGGACCGCCCGGTCATTGACTCCAAGAACAATCAAGTTGTACGAGGTTGCCGTGTCGAGGCCCGACACTTCGAACTCAACAGTTTTTCCGTCGGCAAGGAGCTTTGCCGCGCGCAAAGTTATCGTCGGGGTGACGACATAACTCGAGAATGATTCGGCACTCGTCTGATCCAACTCTTCACTGAAAGCGGCAACGATTCGACTCTCCTCCTGACGCCCCCACAGGAGAGACGGAGGATTCTTATCGACATAGCCGAGGTTGAATTGGTCCGTCAGGCACAAGATCATCTGTCCATCTTTGAAGTAGGCGTTTTCGGCGACAAAATCACACCCGTTCCCCGTCCACGTGTGCGTCCCTTTGTCCCACCGTGACGCGTCGTACGAGTTGAAGTCGTCCCTCCAGAAAGGAGTGAAATTGTTCCCTGTTCCGGTACTCCCTGTTCCCGGAGTGTACGATGAGTAACTTACCCAGTCATAGTAGGCGAAGGCGGGAAGAACCTTTTCGTTCCACTCTCCCACCCATCCCGGCGCCTCTGGATTCCAGATGTTCATCATGATCTTCTGGGACTTGTTCATCGTCTGAATGTGCGAGCCGGTTTGGCGGCAGACCTCCATACCATCGATGAACCAGGCGACGTAGCCCGGCGTCCATTCAAAGGCGTAGGTATGGAACGCCATATGCGGGCTTGATTGCATCTGCCGACGGGAGACGTGATTGACTTGTCCTGGTGTGATCGTGTTGAACTGAACATCATCGGTGTATCGTCCCAATATCTCGATATCGATTTCGTTCCAGTTACTTTGCGTATCACCGTCGTGGTAGGTGAAGAACGAACAAAGCACGCCCTCGCGCTGTACGGATTTCAGTCGTACCTCGAACCGACCGTATAAGTAGGAGGCACGCGTTCGCAACTCTGCTCCCTTGTAAGGTTTCACTCCGGCGAGCATACCTTGAAAGGCTACAACGCACGCGAGACACAAGTTCACTATCGCTCTTCGAACAAAGACCCCACTCATTTCAATACGACCATCCTTTTCGTCTCGCGCGAGTGCGCCGTGGTCAGTGTGTAGTAGTAGATGCCGCTGGAAATCTGCCGGGCTTCCCACGGAGCGTCATAGCGCCCTGGACCCATCATCGCGCTCACCAACGTTCCGATCTCCCTGCCAAGTGAATCGAATACCTTTAACGACACGAAGCCTGCGCGCATCAGGCTGAAGCTGATCCTCGTTGAAGAGTTGAAGGGATTCGGATAGTTTTGATCCAACTCAGAGCCCTCAGGAGACGTGTCTTCGTTCTTGCCCACATTGGTCGCGCCGCCAAAGGAGCTGAAGAATCCTGAAACGAAGACGAAAGGAGCATTCCAATTGATGGCGATTTCGTTTGAGGCGTAACTCCCTACCTGATCGACATAGCATAGGGCAGGAGGCGTTGAAGATGTGAAGAGCGCTTTCAGGATGTCGTCGTTGAGGTACTGGTTCGCCCCGCCCGCCAAGAGACCGGGGACCGGGGCATCGATGCCGTCTGAGGCCGAGGGGCGATGATGCGGAAACTTCGTCGATGCCTCCCCTACTCCAGTCAAGAACGACAACTTGTGGGGATTCACTCCGAGCATGTAATGGAGTTGGTCCAGAGCGGCGTCGCGAAACGCGAGATCGTTCTCCTTCCAGGACGCAATCAACAGGAGAACCGCGCTGTTGAGCGCTCCTGAGTTGCTCCCCCAATTGAACTCCCCGGGGCTCAACACAACCTGGAAGCCGCTTGCGTTACGCTTCGAAACGAGATTCTGGCAGAAGGTTCTCAGCGACGATCGCAACTGATTCTGAAGAGCTGTTTCGATATCTTGCCGAGCACCGGTCAAGTAGGTGAGATGTGCCATCGCAGTGACATTCTGCCACGACATTGCCGTCGTGAAAAGTCCACGGCTCGTATAATACAACGCGTAATAGTTATTGAATTGCGTCATCCCCGTCGTCAGGAAGAGCTCGGCCGCCGCCCAGAGCCGTTCGTCGCGATCTTGTGTGTCGCCGTACTCTCCCGTACCGGTTCCGGAGGGATTCCTGAATCCGCCGGCGGGCATGATCGTAGGATTTGATTCGAGGAACGACCATGCACGTTGCGCTCTGGCGAGGCACGTATCGGCAAAATCTCGATCGAATGGACGGTAGATGCGCGCTGCCCTCGCCATGACCGCGGCTACATTCCCCGTCGCCGTCGATGATACGGCATAAACGTACCGTACGCCGCTATCATCTTGGGGCATTACGAAACCTTCAAACTGTTGTCGTGTGAGCTTGAAGTAGACGCCGCCGTTCGCCGCCTGCATCTTTAGAAGCCATTCGAGCTCAAAGCGAACTTCGTCGAGAAGATCGGGCACGCCGTTGCCGCTTTCGGGGATGCCGATGTCGTCATGGGAGAATCGTTGAGGGAAGAGCTCGTACGCCATCAGGAGCGTTCCGACCGTAACACCCGCGTTCACGACATATTTTCCGTAGTCGCCGGCATCGTGCCAACCACCAGCAGCAGCTTGATATCCCGATGAATTCGTCGAAGTGTGAAGGAAGCCATCACTGAGATGGCATTTCGCGTGCTGATACGCTCCAGCGTCCATTGGAGTCAGTTCTATGCCGCATCGTTGATAATAGAATGCCTTCAGGCTTGCACGATAGGCCTGTTGAAAGACTGTATCTGACACAATGAACGCGAACGACGTATCGCGACCACTCGTGAGCACGCGATATTTCCCTGCTTGTCTGAGAGACGTGAAATCGCCTTTAAAGAGAGTCATCCCAGAAGCCGGATCGCTCGATTTCCACGGGGAGATCCTTCCGGCGAAGCGAATTGCGTTCGACGCTACGTCAACGACAAAAAAGCTGTCGGCCGCTTGCGTCGAAAAGAACACCTTCGGCGCGTTAGGAAGGTAGCCGAGTTGATCGACGAACACCTTTCCGACTGCCGCGGCAGCAATCCCCCACGGAAGCGACGCTATCAGGACGATCCACGTGATTACGGAAAGGTGGTTCATTCTATCGTTCTTTCAGCCGGGATAACTCCGGAGGCATTTCAGCGGGATGGCTGCCGTACGGCTTTGATCTTGCGGAATTCCTGAGAGTATTCAGTGAGCATCGGTATTCGTGCGGACAGGAAGATTGCTGCAGTCTCTCCGAATGGATCACATCTGAACGGAAACAGGAACGTCATTCCCCCAAGAAGTCTGCTCCATTTTTTGATAGCCGCCACTCTTCCTTACAACTCAGAAGTGAATGCTCAATGCAACCTTCTGAACACTCTTCAGACGTCCGAAATCGGAGAAGGCATAGTCTGCCTGGATGCCGATGTTCCCGATAAGAAGCTGCTTCACGCCGAAGCCGACGGTAAATGATTCCTCGGAATTCTGAAGGAAGAGCGCCTTGTACCCTCCGCGAACTGCAATCAAATCGTCAAACGTATACTCGCCGCCGATGTTGAGACTCTCGTAGTTGTCGCTAGGATGTGCGGCGTCGATTGCAAGAACGACCTTATGCTGATCGCCGATGGCGGGCCTGTATGCCAATCCGACTCTGAAGTTCAGCGGCAATGCCCACTCATCCGTTTCGAGATGGGCAGGAATGCGTTCGTTGTTTCCACTGCTTTCCGTGTCAAGGTCGTAGAGCACTAACGTAGAGTTGCCGAGCAGCCGCATTTTCGAGCCGAAGTTGGAGATCGACATTGCGAGGGTGATTCCCGGGAAGGGAGTTCGGTACTGAACGCCGAGATCGACAGCGAACGCGTCCGCATTCATCTTCCAGATCGTTTGCGAGACGTACTTCGGATTGAATCCGATCGAGAAATTATCGGTCAACTGGAGGGCGTATCCAACGCTTACTGCCACGTCGGAGGCGGTGAACGTTTCTCCGGTCCCAGCCGGCTCGTCGATCGTCGTGACGTTCATTTCTCCCAGCGCTGAAGACGTGAAACTCAAACCGATGGTTCCCCAATCACCCAAACCGTACGTGCCGGCAACAAAGTTGTATTTCGTCCCGGCAATCCACTGGGTGTGATCGAACATCACTCCGGCCCCGGAGAGGCCGGCAAGTCCCGCGGGATTCCAGTAGATCGCGCTTGGATCATCAGCAACGGCAACGAAGGCGCTCCCCATCGCGGACGCACGCGCTCCCTGGCCGATGGAAAGAAACGACGCAGCCGAGGTTCCCTTTTTCGACACATCCGACACAAAATTCTGAGGCCACGCCGTGGCCGCCCAGAAGCACAACAAGATCAAGTAAGAGCCGGCAGTTCTCATCTTCATAACGATCCACTG
>DMMN01000205.1 GCA_003453835.1 Bacteroidota bacterium
TTGGTCCGGGCGGCAAGAACATTCGTCAATTGGTAAAAGACAGCGGTGCTGAAATCAACATTGAAGACGATGGCACCGTCACCGTCGCCGCGGTTCAGAAAGAATCCGCCGACAAGGCAATGGCCGCGATCCGTCGAATGACGGAGCTCCCAGAGGTCGGAAAGACATACCAGGCCACTGTGAAGAAGATCATGGAGTTCGGAGCGTTCGTCGAAATCCTCCCCGGCAAGGAAGGCCTTGTCCATATTTCCCAGCTCGATGTCAATCGCGTTGAAAAAGTCGAGGATGTTGTGAAGCTCGGCGACATGATCGAGGTCAAGTTGATGCGGATCGACGACGAAGGACGTCTCAATCTTAGTCGCAAAGCGCTCCTGCCGGGTGGCGAGCATGCGCACGAAGAAATGAGCCGCCCTNNCAAAGGTCCACATAAGAGGCACTGACCGCGTGTCCGTGTAACCATCATGCAATCCCCACTCCGGCAAGAATCATGTCCGATGTGGGGATTTCTACTTCAACGATCTTCGAATGAACCGTACCATTTCCGGATCGAATGGCTTGAGGGGGACTATCATCGTCCCGGGTGACAAATCCGTTTCACATCGTGCCGTGATGATCGGCGCTCTGGGCGAAGGAGTGTCGGAAGTGCGGAAGTTTCTCACCGCCGCGGATCCGAAAAGCACGCTTGAATGTTTGAGCGCCCTCGGCATTGAGTATGACGTTCGAGACGATGTGGTGAGGGTCCACGGCAGAGGACTTCACGGCTTGCGTCGGACCGACCGGGCGTTGGACGCCGGGAATTCCGGAACCACCATGCGATTGATGACGGGCATTCTCGCCGGGCAGACATTCCCTTCGATCCTCACGGGGGATGAGTCGTTGAGCCGGCGACCGATGAGGCGCGTCATCGAACCCCTCTCTCGGATGGGTGCGGTCATAGAATCCTCCGAGCGCTTCACGGCGCCTCTGAGAATCATGGGTCACTTTCCCTTGAAGGCCATCGAGTACGAGATGCCGCTCCCGAGTGCCCAGGTAAAATCGGCTCTGCTCTTTGCCGGACTCTACGCTGAGGGAACCACCCGAATCATCGAGCACGTAGCTACCCGCGATCATACGGAACGTATGCTAGGACTCAAAACCTCTGATGCGCCCGTCGGACACGTGGTTGAGGTTGAGGGCGGGATGAAGATCGAGCCACGGCAGCTTGTCGTGCCCGGCGATATCTCCTCGGCAGCGTTTCTGTTGGCGGCTGGATTGATTGTGCCGAACTCGGAGATCACCCTCACCAACATCGGCTTGAACCCCACGCGCTCTAAGATCCTGGATGTCCTGCGATCAATCGGCGGTCGGATCGAGATTCTCGATCAGCGGACGGTAGCAGGAGAACCGTTAGGTGACCTCCGCGTGAGAAGCTCAGATCTGGAAGGCTCGATTGACCTGAGCGGCGCGAAGGTTGCCGAGTCGATAGATGAGATTCCCGTTCTCGCAATTGTTGGCGCGTTTACAAAAGGGACATTTACTCTTCGCGATGCGGCGGATCTTCGGCACAAAGAATCGGATCGAATCCGGGCGATGGTGGACAACCTGCGAAAGATCGGGATCGACGTCGAAGAACGAGAGGATGGATTTGCATTTGAGGGCAAAAAGGATTTACTTGCCGCCGAAATTGACAGTTTCCTGGATCATCGGATCGCGATGTCGTTCGGGGTCGCCGGACTGGCGCTCAAAGGTGAAATGGTGATTCGCAACGCTGAATGTGTCGACATCTCGTATCCCGGCTTCTGGGAGGGCCTGGAACAACTTCAACACTCATAGATTCCAAAGGAGGCTGCACACGTGGCAAGCGTTCGACTAGAGGATCTGAAGAAAGTCTTTGAGGGAGGCGTTGTTGCCGTGCACGAGATGAGCCTTGACGTGAAAGACAAGGAGTTTGTGGTTCTCGTCGGCCCGTCGGGTTGTGGAAAATCTACCACGCTCAGGATGATCGCGGGTCTGGAGGAGATTTCTGAAGGCAAGGTGTACATCGACGATCAACTGGTGAACGACGTCGCTCCAAAGGATCGAGATATCGCGATGGTGTTCCAAAACTACGCCCTCTATCCTCATATGAGCGTGTACGACAACATGGCATTCGGGCTGAAGCTTCGTAAGTTTCCGAAGGATGAAATTGAGACGCGCGTCCGCGAGGCGGCGACAATTCTCGGCATCGAGGAGTATCTCGACCGAAAGCCGAAGGCGCTCTCAGGTGGACAACGCCAGCGCGTGGCGGTCGGTCGCGCGATCGTTCGGAAGCCGAAGGTCTTCTTGTTCGATGAGCCGCTCAGTAACCTCGATGCAAAGCTTCGTGTGCAAATGCGCACGGAAATCTCTAAACTGCATCAACGCCTTGGTGCAACGATGATCTACGTGACCCACGACCAGACGGAAGCCATGACCATGGGCGACAAGATTGTACTGATGAAGGATGGATTCGTCCAGCAGATCGATACCCCCCTGGAAATCTACAACAAGCCGCGGAACAAGTTTGTCGCCGGTTTCATTGGCAGCCCTTCGATGAACTTCATCGTCGGAACGATCGAGAAACGGGGGGCAATGGTGTTTGCTGAAGAAGACGGTGGTCTTCAGCTTCCGATTCAGAAGAAGGACGAGAGTCGTCTCAAATCCTTCATCGGCAAGAAGATCACGCTCGGACTCCGCCCCGAACACATCGCACTCCCTTCTCAGTCGAGCTCGAAGGGCAAAGGAACGGTAACCGTTGAAGTTGTTGAACCGATGGGGAATGAGATCTACCTCTATTTTTCGACCAGAAAGAACGGCCCACAATACGTGGCGCGTATCGAAGCAGAACGGGAACCAGCGGTCGGCAATACCTTGAGCTTGGCGTTCGATACCTCGAAAGCCCACTACTTCGATGTGCAAACGGAGCAAGTCCTCTGACGTACGGCGAATCCCGTTCACCAAAACAGAAAACCCTCGGCGACGAGGGTTTTTCTTTGTCTCAGCAGTGAGGGATGTCCCGGTTAGAGTCTGATGATCTGATGTTTGAAGATGTCGATCGCAAGCTCGCCAGAAAGCCACCGAACGAATTCCAGTCCGTATTTATTGAGAAAGAAGAGAACATTGAGCTCGCGCTCCTGGAAATTGCCCGACGGAAATACGTGATTTGATGATTTATCGATCTGTCGCAACGAGACTTCGTGCTGCCGCAATTGAGCCGCCACGACTTTTTCTTTGAGCCCTTCGACACCGGACAGCGTCTTCCTCGAAACGTTTTCAAGGGCGCCTATCAAAGTAGGGTCGATGGACTCAAGGCTCGGTTTCATGCGATCGAGCGTCTCCTGGAGTGTGGAGAGCGTTCCGCCAAACAACTCATCGATACTGATATCTGAAATTCGTGCGGCGACGCGCTCCTTCACAATCTCCACGTCACGAAAGAAATCGAGGAGATTCAAGGAGAATCGATCAAAGACCCTCTCGACCTTTTCTTCGATAATCGTCGCGCTTGCACGTGGGTAGACGATCGGCTGGGGGATGCCCACCTCTTGATAAAGAGATTTCAACTGCGCGAAGTACGCCACCTC
>DMMN01000294.1 GCA_003453835.1 Bacteroidota bacterium
GATGCGATCCGTCGCGACGATGAGCAGAGAGTCTCCGAAATCATAGATGTCCCGGACCTTACCGCGATTGAGGAGTTTCAGTCCGGCGAAGTTGGTCTCAGTGATAACGGGAACTTCGAAGAAAGTCGACATGACAGTTTCACCATGGACGAACGTGATGCCGAGGGCGGGTTGCCTCAGACTTATGGGACGAACAAACACTTCTTCCGGATTGCCTTTTTCAGTCGCCGCAAGTACTCCTCCCGGGGAATTTCCTTTGCACCAAATCTCGACAAATGTGGAGTGATAAACTGCGTGTCGAGCAATTCGAAGCCTCGCGCTCTCAGCCGCTCGACAAGATGCACGAGCGCAATTTTGGAGGCATCTCGGCGGTGACTGAACATCGACTCTCCAAAAAACGCGCCTCCGATTGCGACGCCGTACAATCCGCCGGCCAACGATTCATCCTTCCAGCATTCGACACTATGAGCAAATCCGAGGCGATGCAATTCAACATAGCTCCGCACAATCTCCTCCGAGATCCAGGTCTCCTTTCTCTCCGCGCAGCCGATCATCACATTTTCGAAGTTCCGGTTCAGGCGAATCTCGAAGGGGACCTTCTTCAGAGTCAATTTCAGGCTCCGGGAAATCGTGAACTCGTTCAGATCAAAGATCGCGCGTGGATCCGGAGAGTACCAGTCGATCTTACCGGTTCCGGCATCCGCCATCGGGAAGTAGCCGTTGCAGTAGGCCATCAGGAGGAAATCCGGGGCAAGCCGCCTCGACCGTAGATGTGGAGCACTCATGAGGATCGACTCATCGCATCATATTCTTGTTGTGAAACTCCTCTCGGGGAGTTGACGCATTGATGAATGTAACCGTCGATTAAACCACAACGACGATCTTGCCGTAGCTCTTTCTCGATTGCATGAGCACGTGAGCGTCAACGATTTTCTCAAACGGGAACCTCGCTCCGATCACAGGACGGAGAATTCCTCTCTTGTACAGATCCATCAGCTCGGTCGTAACGTGATTGAGATATTGGACCTTATGCGACAAGAAATAGAGATTAAACCCCATCAAAGCAACATTCTTCGAGACGACGGAGGGCGGATAGACCAACGGCACTGAGAGGAACTCCCAAAGTGCTTTGAGCTTGTTGATCTTTCTCTCGCCCGTTATTGAAGCAAATCCATACAGGATGTAGCGTCCCATCGGAGCGAGCAGCTTCCAACTCTTTCGGAAGACACTCCCTCCCACGGAGTCCATCACCACATCTACCCCGTAGCCACCGCTCTTTGAGCGAACGATTTCGGCAAAATCCTCCCTCCGATAGTCGACGAGGTGGTTTGCACCTTGTTGGCGGGCGATTTCGAGTTTCTCAGTCGATCCGGCCGTAGCGAAGACTTCGACGCCAAGATGCTTGCAGATCTGAATTGCCGCCGTACCGACGCCGCCTGCCGCTGCGTGCAGGAGGACTTTCTCTCCTCGTTGGACATGCGCAAGCGTGATCAGGGCGTGGTACGCCGTACAGTACGTCACACTGAATGCCGCCGCCTCCTCGAACGACATCGTAGAGGAGATGATACGCGTCTGATTCACGGGCACGCAAACGTATTCGGCATAGCCTCCCTGTTTCGAGAATGCGACGACACGATCGCCCTCGCGAGGACTTTGCACTCCCTCTCCGACTTTCTCGACAATCCCCGAAAGTTCGATCCCCGGGACAAATGGGGGATCGGGGATGGAAGGATAGATCCCCAACCTGGCCATCACGTCGGCAAAATTGAGTCCGATCGCCTTCGTTCGGATGAGCACCTCGCCCTCCTTCGGCTCCGGTTTCGGGATATCGGAAAACCTCAGGACCTCAGGCGGCCCGAACTTTGTGAGAAGAACAGCGCGCAATCGTCAGTCTCCAAACGAAGTGCCAACGGCCCGTGCGGCAAAAATGATCTGAGAGTCGGGGGGCACGGTCCGAAGCTGCAGGATCGCTTCCTTGACGGGAACGGCCACGATCTCGCTGCCGCGCAGGCTGACCATGTGGCCGAACTTCTCCTGCGACGCAAGCTGGAGCGCCATGGAGCCGAACCTCGATGCGAGAATACGGTCGAACGGCGTCGGACTCCCTCCACGCTGCAGATGCCCCAACACCGTCACGCGCGTCTCCAAACCAGTGTCCTCCATGATCTTCTTCCCCACCAACTCTCCAATGCCGCCGAGCCGGATCGGATCAGTACGCTTCTTGTCTTTTTCCCGGACAATGATCTCCCCCTCTTCCGACTTCGCCCCTTCTGCGACGCAGATGATGCTGAACCGGTCGCCGTGCTTGCCTCGCTTGAGGACGTGCTCATAAACCTTGTCCCATTTGAACGGGATCTCGGGAATCAGGATNNTTAGCCAAAGTCAACTGTATCCTTCACCTTCGCTACCTGCCGAGCATAATGCCGAGCGCTTCGGCATGCCGCACCATCTCCCCCGCCGGGTCGATCAGGTTCAGGCTGCGCACCGCGTCCTCGATGGGGACCGAGGTGATGTGCCTCCCTTTCAGGCAGGCCATCTGTCCGAAGGCGCCCATTTCGATGAGTTCCACCGCCTTGACGCCGAACCTGGAGCCCAGGCAGCGGTCGAAGGTCGAGGGCGAGCCGCCGCGCTGCAGGTGCCCCAAGACGGTGACGCGGATGTCCATCTCCAGAAAGCCCCCAAGCTCCCGCGAGATCTGGTCCCCTACCCCGCCCAGCCGCTCGACCACCGATTTGCCGCCGGCGGGCTCCCGCACCACGCGGTCGCCCCCTTTCGGCAAGGCCCCCTCGGCCACCACGATCACGCTGAAGCGTTTGCCGCGCCGCCCCCTTGCCACGATGGCCGAGCAGACCTTCTCGATGTCGTAGGGGATCTCCGGGATCAGGATCACGTCGGCCCCTCCGGCGATGCCCGACTCCAGGGCGATCCAGCCGGCGTAGCGCCCCATCACCTCCACCACCATCACTCGGTGATGCGCCGAACCGGTGGTGTGCAACCTGTCAATTGCTTCCGTGGCAACCGTTAAGGCGGAATCGAAGCCGAACGTCACATCGGTGGCGGAGAGATCGTTGTCGATCGTCTTTGGGACGCCGATGAAATTCAAGCCGATGTCGGTGAATTTGTCAACGATGTGCATGGTTCCGTCGCCACCAATCGCGATCAGCGCATCGAGCTGCCAATCCCTGTAGTTCCGAATAGCATGCTCGGAGTAGTCTAGCACCTCGATCCCCTGTGGCGTCTCGACGGGGAAATGAAACGGGTCTCCTTTGTTGGACGTACCGAGGATCGTTCCACCGAGGTTAACGATCCCCCCGACGTCCCGTGGTGTGAGCTCTCTCATTTTCCCTTCAACCAGGCCCTCAAAGCCGTCCTGTATACCGATCACTGTTGATCCGAAGTGCGTCATTGCCGGTTTGGCAATGCTCCGGATAACGGCATTGAGACCGGGACAATCTCCGCCACCGGTCAGAATCCCGATTCGTTTGAGCGATTTCATTTGTCTCCTGTGAGATGTGCCGCGCAGGCCCGACCTATCTGGATTCACCGTTGCGCTTGTGAAGGTACATAAATTCCGGCGCTGATTCCAGAACACGACTCCGGACTAGGATGCGAACCCTCCTCACCGGGAAAAAGTCAATAATTCTGCTTGCATCCATGAACGAATATGACTATCTTGAACCCGCAATTAACAGTACACCGTTATGTCCCGGGCGAGAGAATCCTAAGAAGTTCTCGGTCGGGGCGACGTAGCCACGCATTTGCGTCGTAGCTGAGTTGAATTGTCCGTGTCCTTTTTCGTGGCCTTTCAGTTTTCACGAGACCCGGTCTCGCAATCAACTAGCGAAACTTGCGTGTGATGCCAGAACAACTGGCAGGTGTCTCGTGTACAATCTTCAAATCTTTAACTGAAAGGATTTGTTCCATGGAAAAAGGAACAGTCAAGTGGTTCAACGGAGCCAAAGGGTACGGCTTCATTTCACGTCAGAATGGCGAAGATGTGTTCGTCCATTTCAAGGCAATCGTCGGCGACGGCTACAAGACCTTGAACGAGGGCGATCAAGTCCAGTTTGAAGTGCAGCAAGGACCGAAAGGGCTTCAGGCTACGAAGGTAGAGAGAGTCTAACTTCCGTTTGAAGTGCGACCCCAGTTAGCACAACTAGCTGGGGTTTTTTGTTTGAGATGAAAAGGAGAAGTGTCTATGCAGCAGGGAAAAGTGAAGTTCTTTAACGCGTCAAAAGGATTTGGGTTCATTGTAGCGGAAACGGGAGAAGAAGTGTTTTTTCACAAAAGCAACGTGAAGGATACCGGCTTTCGCGATGTCCTGTATCAAGGTGATTCCGTTCAGTTCGAATTGAAGGAAGAACAAAAAGGAAAGCGCGCCTACAACATCGTTCGCGTCTAGATCAGGACCGCAAGGCGCCCTTACAGAACAATAGGCCCCGATTTCGAAAAGGCTGGATTCGCAAGGACGAGAGCACAACTTCTCTCGACTCGCGCGAGCTCCTCATGCCGGGTTTTCGAAGCCGGGGCTTTTCTATGACGGATTTCGTCGTTGACTTCCGTCCCTCTCTCCTACTCGGGCAGTGTCTCCAGCGGTCTTGTGTCCTTCGTCTCGGGGATCGACTGAATGCCTTTGAACTTCTCCGACAGACTATTCAGTTGTTTGTCCGCCTTGTCGTAGTTATTCTTCGCGTTGTTGAGCTGTGTTCCCAGCGTCTCAAAGAGATCGGAGAATTTTTGCAGCTCAGATCCCAAGCGCTCGAGGTTCTGAAAGATCAGCTTTGCGCTCCGCTCGATCTGAAGGCCCTTCAGGCCCAGGGCAATCACGCGCAGATGAGCATAGAAGCTGTTCGGTGAAACCGGAACAACGCGTTTCTTTGTCGAGTATGCGTACAGCCCGTCCTCTTCGGCGAAGGATTCATCTTTGATGATCGTCTCATAGTAAATGTTCTCCGCGGGAATATACATCAAGGCAAAATCAAAGGTTCCTTCGTCGGGAAGAATATACTTCTCCGAAATGGCATCGATGTGCTTCTTCACATCCGACCTGAATGTCCGGAGGGCGCCTTTCTTCTCCTGCTCGGTCTTGGCTTCCACCATTTTCTGAAAATTCTCCAGTGGGAACTTGGAATCGACAGGGACGATACCTCCCGCTGTGTGGATGACCGCATCGACTACCTGCCCGCTTCTGAACTTGTACTGAATGCTGTAGGCATTAGCGGGCAAAACTTGTTTGAGCAAATCCTCCAACAACAGCTCGCCCAGTCCACCCCGCAGTTTCGGCGCCTTTAGCATCTCTTCAAGCTTAGACACGCTTTGGCCCAGTTCTTTGATCTCCTGCGTTGCCTTCCCCAATTCACCAAGCTTGTTTTGAACATCCTGAATGACCTTCGCCGCGTTGTCAAGCCGAGAACCCATCTGGCCCGTGTTGTTCTGCAACTGCTGCGTGACGTTTGAAAGCTGGCTGGTGACGACATTCAGTTGTTGGTTGACCGTCTCCGTCGTGATCTTGAGGCTCTGGAAGAGCGTGTCCTGCGTGCTCCGAAGCGACGTGGTCATCGAGTCTGCCGTATTCTTGAGACTTTGATTCACCTCCCCCCTCAGGCCGTCAATCTGTTGCTGCAGAAGAAGTGTCAACTGGTTGGGATCTTCGGGCTTTCGCCCCAAGATTTTGATGCTCAAGAAAACGACAAGCGCCGCCACGACGACCAGAAGTACGAGCGTAAGCAGTTCCATAGGTCCTTCAGGCCTTCCGGAATAGAAACAAGATGATAAAAGAAATGCCGGTGGCGTACGAAACGAGCCTGGCTGTTGGGAACGACCGTATTTTCAGCCAACTCCACAACTTCGCAAAGAGAATCATCACGAAGATGAGCCCGGCTGTCGCCATTGCACATTGCACAATCGTGAACGTCTTGCCGTAGAGAGACGCGAGGCTCTTGCCATCCCAGAACTCTCCGTAGACAACCATCAGGTGAGCAGCATAGACGAGAAGTGATTCCTTGCTTACATCGAGAACCAGGGAACGCTCCGTCTTTCTTCGTTCGGCGTAGTACCAACAGACAAGCATCAGCAACAGAACAATGCCAAGCCTTGTCCCGAAAAACAGGGGATTCGCTCGAATGGCAGTTGAAACATACGGAAGCCGGACGGGCAGCTCAATCAACAGCAATCCTCCCACAATCAATCCGCCACTGACATAGGATGCAGCGCGAAGGAAAGCCATTTCTCTTCCCGCATTTCTTGCCTTCACGAATGCCATCGCCGTAAATCCGCCGAACATCATGAATCCGAGCCAGTTGAACATCGGAAATTGCGAAAAATGTTGACCGTTGACGTATGCCGCAAGGGCCGATGGCAAGCGGAGAACAAAATCGGCTTCCCAGATTAACGGCGCGATCAACACAACTGCCGCTCCGAGCATCAGCAAGAACCATTGAAAAGCCTCTGACCTCTTGACATAGATCCGGGCAAAGAACAAGATCAGCAGCCCAACGGCAATACAATGAAGGATATCGACCTGAGAGAACTTGAGCCAGCCGAGTGTCGTCGTTTCATTGAGAGTTCTTCGAAGAGAGAAGTACGGAAGATGGAGTGCGTAGCCGACGACCCAGATGAGACCGATGCGACTCAGTTGTTTCCAAAACCCTTTGCCGAAGTCCCGGAAGTCCTCGAGCTTTCGCTCACTGACAAACACAAAAACGAAGCCCGAGACAAAAAGAAACGCGGGTGCAACGAGTCCATTGACAAAATTGAGGATGCCGAACCACCCCTCATCCTTCGTCGCCGGGATGATGAACGCATTGAAAACGTGGACTTCGATCATGACGATCGCTGCCCAACCGCGGAGGAGATCGACAAAAACCAGCCGGTTCTTCATCTCTTCAAGAATCACCACGAAGACTTCTTGTCGCGAACATCATCCGCGAAGATTCGCGTTGATCTGCGGTAGCTTCCATGGTCACACCTCTTCGACAGATTTCTGACACGCGACATCAGATGACACCCATTCTCTTCCCGACCTTCTTGAACGACTCCAACGCCCGGTCGATGTCCTTCCGTTTCAGTGCCGCAGAAACCTGGGCCCGCAGCCTCGCTTCTCCCTTTGGGACGACGGGGAACCAGAGACCTTTGATGTACACGCCCTCCTTAAGCAAGGCAGCGCTCATCTCTTGTGCGACCGAGGCCTCGCCAAGCATGATCGGCACAATGGGATGAGTGCCGTCGATGATTTTGAATCCGAGACCTTTTATCTCATTTCGAAAATACGCCGTGTGATCGTGCAGACGTTTGACGATGGTCTTGTCTTTTGCCAGCAGGTCAAATGCCGCCATCGTGGCAGTTACAATTGATGGGGGAAGTGAATTGGAGAAAACGTACGTGCGGGCCTTCTGACGAAGGTACGAGACCATCTCACTCGAACCGCTGATGAATCCCCCGGCTGCACCGCCAATCGCCTTGCCGAGCGTCCCGATCAAGACATCGATCTTGCCGAGAACGCCGAGATGTTCTGCCGAGCCACGGCCGGTCCTCCCTACAACTCCGATGCCATGCGCATCGTCAATGAACAAAATTGCATTGTACCGTTTCGCCAGTTCGACCAATCGAGAGAGGGGAGCCATGTCTCCCTCCATGCTGAATACTCCGTCGGTTGCGATCACCCGAAGCCGGTATTCTTTCTCTTTGTCGGCATCCAGCAATTGCTCGAGGTGATCGGCATTGGCGTGTTCGTAGATCAGCTTGTCCGTCACTTCCGGACGGCACAGGCGTTGTCCGTCGATGATGCTGGCGTGGTTGAGGCGGTCGCTGTAGATAACGTCCTTGTAGCTCTCAAATCCCATCTTTTCGTTAGCGAGGGCTGCAAAGAAGCCGATGTTCGCGGCAAACGATGAAGAGAAGAGGATCGAATCCTCCGATCCAACAAACTGAGAGATTTTCTTCTCGAGCTGCCGGTGGATCGTCTGTGTTCCGCAGAGAAATCGTGCGGAAGCGACTCCGTAGCCGTACTTCCTGATTCCATCAATCGCCGCCTTTTTTACGACGGGGTGATTCGACATGCCAAGATAGTTGTTCGAAGCCAGCATCACCACTTCCTTGCCGTTGACCCTGACGACACCATCCTGGGCCGACTGGAGCGCCGTCTCGAACTTAAAGGTCTTGGTTTCCTCGAGTCGTCGAAGTTCTGCAGAAACAAGATCAGAAATATTCATACGGCATCAAATGATAGGCTATTGAAGTAACGATAGGGTAGACAGGATAGCTTTGCCTGTCGTTCGATGAGCAATCACGGGCGGGTTTCGATCCGGCTTTACGGCTTCAACAACACCTTATATGCATCGCCGGTGCGGATCGCGGTAAATGCCTCTTCGTATCGCTCCATCGGAAACTGGTGCGTCACGAATCCCGTTCTGACAAAGTCCTCGGCCAATCCGGCTTTCAGCAGGAGTTCCATTTGATCCCAGGTCTGAAAGACTCGTCGACCGATGATCCCGTGAACGGTTATTCCGCTGAAGATGATGTTTTTGGCGAAATCGACCTGCATGGTGCCGGAGGGGATGCCGAGCAGCGAGAACGTCCCACCCATCCTCAACACCTTCGCCGCGTCGTTGTAGGCATGATAGCTCCCGGACATCTCGAAGGCAGCGTCGACGCCGGCCTGGTCTGTTTCTCGCATCACCGTTTCGTAGAATCCCCTTCGTTCATCTCCGTGTGCAACATCGAAACAGAAATCGGCCCCGTACTGTTTCGCGAGCGCGAATCGTTTGGCCACAAGCTTGTCATGGGTAAACTCTCCCTGCGAAGCATCGGTAACGTAGATGCGTTTCGCTCCTGCGTAACGGGCCACGGCGATGGCCATCAGGCCCTGCACACCGCAGCCGAGGACGGCAACGATTCGGCCTTTCACGGGGGCGGACATCACTGTGTGCGTTGCGTTGCCTAGCGCGTCCATGAAGCTGATGATCTCGGGAGGAATTTCTCTCTTCTGAAAGAGGCGAATATTCTCGACCGGCACTTTGACGTACTCCGCCCACGCTCCATCGTCGTGCACACCTTTGATCACCGTATTGCGGCAGACGTGCTTCTCGCCGAGCAGGCATTGAGAACACGTGCCACACGTGACATGCATCTCGGCTGTGGAGAAGAATTTCTTTTCCAGCCAGTTCATAAACGTCCTCTCCGACGCAAGGGAGCTTGCCGTCTTCCCGCGGAGGAGTTTCTTCAGCTCGGCGTGCCCCTTTGCTTTCTTGAGCACAAGACGAGCCAGATGAGTGCGGGCGTGCTTTCCTGCCTCGACTATTTGCCCGACGAACTCGTGCCCGATCGTAACGGGGTCGGTTTTCGCCTTGCTCATCTCAACGCGAAGGGAGGCTTTGCAGTTGTAGATGCCAACATCCGTGCCGCAAATCGCTCCGGCATAGACCTTCATCACCACGTCGTTGGTCGATTCGATTTTTGGCTCGGGTTTCTCGATGATCTGGAATCCCTTCGGCCACTCGCGTCCTTCGAGCGGTTTCGGCTTAACGATCGCCTTCATTCGTTCTCAGTTGAAAAGTGGAAGCTGCAATTTGCCGAGTGCTCATGTGTCTCATCTCTTCTTCCCCGGGATATCCGTACTTTCGCTACGGTCGGAGCTTCTTCGCCTTCTTCCATTTCATGAAATTCTTCCTGATATCCTCGAGAACTTCTTTGTCGATCTGATCGTCGTCCCTGATTCTAACGTCGTAGTTTTCCCATCCCATGAAATCCTGCAACGCCTTCTTGGTTTTCGAATCGAACACGCCATTCGCCGGGCCGGCATAGAACACGAACCCTTTATAGGTTCCGTTCATTAAGATTCCCTGGAGTTCCCGACAAAGCATCGTGTCGATTTTGATGAGATTCTTCGGATCGGTCCGGAAGTAGTATAACTTGTGCAAGCCATAGAGGCGCTCGAGTTCCTTCAGCGGCTGCGGGTGATCATAGATGCTGATGTCGATCAAGTCGTCTGTTGTGCCGTCATAGCCCGCCCCCGTTCGCTTCACGAGCAACGCCGCTGACTCTTCTCCCCGACGATCTCCTCCCGCTCTACCGCCCGCCACCAAAGCTGCGACGAGTTTGTCCGCCAAAGAACCGGTGGTCTTCTGAAAGGTTTTAGCAAGCGCCTCAACGGTCTCCCGGCCTACAAGAATGTTGCCTTGAGCGGCAAATCCTTTTCCCGTCACGACAGCGCCCTTCCCACCGNNCCCGCCAGTCCACCGGCCCAGTCGAAACATTCTCGCCCAGTCCAGCTCGCAGAGTTGCCTTTCGCGTCCACGATACCGACTTGACGGACATCGCGAGCCGAGTCGTTCGCAAGAAGGATTCTGAGGGTCCCTTCAGCGGTCGCGCCATTGCGGAGCAGTGCGAGGCCCTTCGGTCCGTACGAAACATTGACGAACGATTGCGTTGCGATCGCCCCAACACCCGCCTCCGCCCAAGGGACGACCGGTCGAACGTTGGGAAACTTCGATTGAACGGCAACTCCAACATCGCCGTTATGAAGATCAACTGCAACGATTGAAAACGTCGAGGCAAACGGATCGCCCGAACGAGGAGGTTGAAGTGCGACCACAAGGAATGCAGCGAGAAACACGAGCGCTGCGCCGACCATTAGGAAAAGTCTCATTCAAGTACTCCTCCCTGCGTTGTGTATTTGGCTGGCGTCGGTCACGATTGAGAGAATGCGTGAGGACGATTTTGTGAGATTTGGTCCTCCCTGTCGTCAACGTCCGTAGACAAACGTGTCTAGGCGCCAAACAGGCGGACAAAATATAGGGAGAAAACCGATAGAACACAAAGCGGTCTTTACGTGGCCGTCTTCTTGAGTCGAACAGCAAACGAACCATCCATGCCTTGCCGGTGCGGAAACGTCTCGATGGCGCCTTCTGAATTCACGAGCTCAGGCTTCACAAACTGGGCTGCACTCTCAACGGAAAAGTCCGGGTGGGCAAGGAGAAATTCTTTGATGAGTCCCGCGTTCTCTTCGGGTTCCGTCGTGCAGGTGCTATAGACTAGAACGCCTCCCGGCTTTACGTGAGCGGCCGCATTCTCAAGAATTGCGCGCTGAATCTTGACGAGCCTCGCGAGATCCTCCGGCTCCCGTTTCCATTTTGCGTCCGGCTTCTTTGCGAGGACCCCAAGACCCGAGCACGGTGCATCGACAAGGATCTTGTCTGCGAGGGCCGACTGCAACGTTGCTGCATCGGCAGCGATGAAGTGTGCGTTCGCGATTCCCAACCTCTGGCAACCGCTTTTCACAAGGTTCAAACGGGTTTCGTACCGGTCAACCGCGACGATCTCGCCGACGTTCTTCATCAGTTCGCCGATAAATGTCGTCTTCCCTCCGGGCGCAGCGCACATATCGATTACACGATCTCCCGGCTTCGGATCGAGCAGTTGGACGGTCAACCCAGCGCTCTCGTCTTGCACGACGAAAAACCCTTGCCTGAACATTTCCGAGCTTCCGATGCCGGCCATGTGCTTCACGCGGACAAAGAAGTCGAGATACTGCGACCGGGAAAACTGAATCTGATGGTGGTCAAGCTGCGAGAGGAAATAGTTGAAATCGATTTTGAGGCGGTTGACGCGCAAGGTGAGATCGGGCCGCACGTTGTTCGCCGCAAGGAGTTTGCGGGCCTCGTCGTAGCCGAAGCGCTCCACCCAGCGCTTCGTAATCCAGTACGGGTGGGATTCCACGACGGCAAGATGCTGAATTTTGTCTTCCTTTGGATCGGGGTAACGGATGTTGTCGAGATTGCGGAGGATGTTGCGGAGGACGGCATTCACGAGATCCCCGACCTTCTGACCCCGCAGCCGTTTGATGAATTCCACCGATTCACTGACGGCGGCAGAATGTGGAACTTTGTCGAGAAAGAGGATCTGATAGAGCGCTACGCGCAGCGCATTCTTGATGTTCGTTTCCGCCTTCGTGAAGTTCCCGTGGAAGAAGCCGGTGAGAACCCAATCCAGCTTCGATTGCCAGCGAATTACGCCCGTCACGATTTCGTTCATCAATCCCCTATCGAGCTCGTTCATCTCCGCCGCTCGCATTTCCGCGTCCAGCAAACGATCGAGGTACGAGTCGGAGCGGTCGACGCGATTAAGGATCTTCACAGCCGTTCCGCGCGGACCGCGATAGAGGATTGGGGTTTCGGGTTCGTGACCTCGAGTCTCGACTTCTTGAGTCATAAGCGGTTTACTCTCGACGATGTTCGTCGAGCTCGTGATGGGCCGTTCTGTTGCCGGGGAGCTTGACTACCGGCCACAGAGCGCTTGAAATGAAACGGATTTCACGTTTCAGAATCGCACAAAAAGAAAATGCGGAATGCATCTTCGAACGCATTCCGCACGATTCAACCGGACAACATTCACAACGACGTTAGTTTGAGGCCGCCGGAGCAGGTGCAGGGGCCGCCTTTTCTTGAGATTTCCCGTACTTTCTGTTGAATCGTTCGACTCGTCCCGCCGAGTCGACAAGCTTCTGCTTGCCTGTGAAGAACGGATGGCAGCTTGAACAGATTTCCACGTGCAGATTCCCCACCGTGGATCGTGTCTCAAACGTGTTGCCACATACGCAGGTTATCAACGCCTTCTTGTACTCAGGATGAATATCAGGCTTCATCTCAACTCCAATTTGAATGTTTCGAATGCGGTTCCAAGATAGCCAAATTCCGTTATACTTGCAACGGATATTTTGCCGGAGGTTCGATCGATCAATCGGAGAAGATCGCAAACCGGTTCTTGAACTTCGTCCTTAATTTGGCTAGATTCGGTGCGATGAAAAAGATCACTTCTGCTCTTCTCCTCTCCCTTGTCTTCTGTTCCCTGGTCGTCTCGGGTGAAAAAGGAACCTACAATTTTCTCCGCAACGACGTCGGTGCGCGTGCCGCCGGACGGAACGGCAGCTTCGTCTCG
>DMMN01000161.1 GCA_003453835.1 Bacteroidota bacterium
CAGTTGACATGCCAACCGCATCTGATCCTATTCGTCCGAGCATTTCTATTTCTGCAGGAGTCTCGTAAGTCGGTCCTCTAAGCCAACAATACGTCCCTTCCTGTAACTTTATGCCATTCTGAGTCGCGCATTGCCGTATAATATCTTGCATCCTAGAATCAAAGACATTTCTTGAAAAATAGAACCGATCAGCCAACTGATCGTGAACTGGTAAATCGGCGTCTGTCTTGGCGGAGGTGTTTCTGTTTTGGTAACGAAGAAAGCTAAGATCGATGAAGTCGCGGATGAGCATCAAGTCGCCGGGCGAGAAGTTCCGGTTGATTCCCCCGGCGGCGTTCGTTGACAGGAGGTACCGTGCTCCCAATAGGCGGGCGAGCTCAATGGGGAAGAGGATTGACCGTAGGCTTTCACTTTCATAGTAGTGTACCCTGCCTCTGAAGACAAGTATCGGGAGGGATCGAGAGGTTCCTTCTGCGATTCGACCGAAAACGAGCTGACCGATGTGGCCTTCGACTGTGGAAGCGGGGTAATGCGGGATGGAGGAAGCAGGGATGGTCACGGGCTCGGAAAGCTCGTCTGCAAAATCACCAAGCCCCGAGCCGAGGATTAGGGCAATCGCCGGTCTTAGTGGCGTTTGTCGCCTGATAAAGCCTATCGCCTCATCCTGTCTTGACGCGTCGGTCACTGTCGATGGTCCTGCTCAACCCCCAATGAGGATGCCGGCGATCGTGGCGGTCAGGAGGGTCGCGAGTGATCCCCCCAGGACGGCCCGCAGACCGAGAGCGGCTAGGTCTTTCCGTCTATGTGGAGCCATTGGGCTGAGACCGCCAATCTGTATTGCGATCGAGGAGAAATTGGCAAATCCGCAAAGTGCGAATGTCGCCATCGAAATCGCCTTCTCTGTCACCAGTTGATTAGCCTTCATCATTTTTGACATCTCCAGGTATCCGACAAACTCATTCAGGACGACTTTGGTGCCGATTAAGCTACCGAACTGAAAAGCCTCTGCTGTCGGCACTCCGATCGCATACGCCACATACTGGAGAAAGAAGCCAAGTATCAACTGAAGGCTTAGTGGCTGCCCATATGTCGACTGAAGGTGTGCATTCAGCCCTGACCAGTTTCCGATTCCTCCTAGCAACGCATTAAATAGAGCAATCAAGGCAATGAAGGCAAGCAACATAGCTCCTACGTTTAGAGCCAACTGCAAGCCATCTGAAGCCCCTCCTGCCGCAGCCTCGATTACATTGCCGGCGTTCTTCTCTACGTGAACTTTGACGGTTCCCTTTGTTTCAGGCTCGCCGGTTTCAGGATAGATGATCTTCGACATCAAGAGGGAAGCCGGAGCAGCCATGATGCTCGCCCCAAGAAGTTGGGCAGCAAACTTGACCTGCGCCACTTCGATCGCCAGGTTGTGTGTCTGCGCAAAGGAGTAGCCGAGCATCTGGACGTAAGCCGCCATAACACCGCCTGCGATTGTCGCCATCCCACCAACCATAATCGTCAGAAGCTCTGACTGGGTCATGTTTGCCACGTACGGTCTGATCATCAGTGGAGCTTCTGTCTGGCCGACGAAGATGTTAGCTGTGTTCGAAAGCGATTCAGCACCGCTTGTGCCCATAAGGCGAGCCATGATCCAAGCCATCCCCTGGACGACCTTCTGCATCACCCCAAGGTAGTACATCACGGACATCAGGGAGGAGAAGAAGATAATAGTCGGCAAGACCTGAAAGGCAAAGAAGAATCCGAGGGAGCCCTCGTACCCTTGACCGACCGCGAGGCTTCCGAAGACGAACTTGGCTCCCTCAGTAGTGAAACCCAGAATGAGGACGAATCCTTCTGCGATCCATTGAAACAATTGCTTTGGCCAAGCGAGTGGAGAAAAGAACTGACCCAACTGCTCTCCCTTGATCACAAGTGTTCCAAAGACCACTTGTATGATGAGCCCCGTACCGACCAATCGCCAGTTTATTCTTCGCTTGTTGTTGGAGAACAGAAATGCGATGCCAAGTAGGACTGCAATCCCAAACAAACCATGAAAGAAAGAAAATAAGGTCATGAGATATCCTTTGGAGAATCAGAGAGATCGTTCACTATTTCTCAAGGGGTGGGTCAAAGCAGTTCCGACAGCGGGCCTCATAGATATCCTTCGCGCCAACTAAAAAGCGATCTGACTGCGACGTCTTGCGCTGGGTGCGGTCGGCCGGATTACCGCAGACCACGCAGATTGCGAGCGTCTTCGTAATGTACTCGGCAATTGCGAGGAGTTGGGGTATGGGATCGAACGGTTTTCCACGATAATCCTGGTCAAGTCCCGCAACGATGACCCTTTTTCCCTGATTCGCGAGTATCTCGCACACATCGACAATATTCTGTTTAAAGAATTGCCCCTCATCGATCCCCACAACCTGTGCTTCACGGCTCAAGTCGAGTATCTCTGAAGCATCATCAACCGGTGTGGAGACCAATGTTTGATCGCTATGGGATACAATGTGCTCGACACTGTAGCGATTGTCGATTCTCGGTTTGAAGATGGCGACCTTTTGCTTCGCGATTTGCGCCCGGCGGGCACGTCGAATGAGTTCTTCAGTCTTTCCGCTGAACATACAGCCGGCGATAACCTCGATCCAGCCAGTATTCCTCGGAACATTATGCAAAGCCGATGTATCCATGCTTTACTTTCTCTTTTTCTTGGTTCGTTGTAGGTTTGCGTTCCCGAACGCGTGGGGAAGAAGCTCGACCAGTTTCAAGGTCTTCGTCCGCCCTTTGCCATTCACCATGATGAAGTCAATGTTTCCGGCAAGATCCAGCAGAACCTGTCGGCATGCTCCGCAAGGAGGTGTGAAGCCCGGGTCGTCAGACACCACGGCAAGTGCCCGGAATCGTTTCTCACCTTCGGAGATTGCCTTGAAGATCGCGGTTCTCTCCGCACAAATCGTAAGCCCGTACGAGCTGATCTCGATATTGCATCCTGAGTAGATGTGCCCGTTGGAAGCGAGGAGTGCTGCGCCAACATGGAAGTGAGAGTAGGGGACATGGGCTTTGCGCTTTGCTCGGAGGGCCACTTGGAGGAGTTCTTGATACCGAGCCCGCATCAGATGTGCAACTTCCTTTCTTTCCTGGATGAGTATTATCGACGCCCAGTCAGGTTTTTCAAATCTCAGCGTCGATGCACAACCTATTTTCGCCGAACGTACGAGAATTGCGTGAAAAATATAGACAAGTTTGGAGTGAAATGCAATTTCTCGTGGGAAGCCAGGAAAAAGTGGGGGGCGCAGAACGCCAGGGTGGTGCAGAGTTGCCGAGTTGGCGGGTGAGAAACCGAGTTGGATTCCGGCATCTACGAGAGAAACTCTCGCAAAAGTCCGTTGAGTTGGTCAAACTCGATGAGAAAGGCATCATGACCGTGGGGAGAGTCGATCACCTTTTGCTCTGACCTCGGTATCAAGGATGCGATTTCCTTTTGCTCTTGGACGGGATAGAGAATGTCCGAACTAATGCCGATGCAGAGAGACATTGCCTTGATGCTCCCTAACACGTCGCCCAAGGGCCCACGATCTCTCGTAATGTCATGCCGATCCATGGCCCGCGTGATTGAGAGATACGTGTTCGCATCAAATCGATCGACGAGCTTTTTCCCCTGATAGCGGAGGTAACTCTCGACCTGGAACAATGGCCGAGAGTGACCAAAGAGATCGGCATTCTCCGCGCCGTTTTCTTGAAGCTGGAAGGATCGACCGAACTTGGCGCCGAATGAAGTCGTACTCCGGTATGAGATCATTGCGATCATCCGTGCAAGTGCCAGTCCCTTTTCCGGTTGTCGATCATACTGTCCACCCGCCCAAGCCGGATCTGAAGTGATCGCCAGGCGAGCCGCCTCGTTGAGTGCGATGCCCCAAGCCGAGTGTCGCGCGGCGGTGGCAATTGGGATGATCGACTCGACGAATCCCGGATAGAGTAAGCCCCATTCCAACACCTGCATTCCTCCCAGGGATCCGCCGGCGACTGTAACGAGCCGGTTGACCCCCAGCTTCCGAAGGAGCGCGTGTTGAACGTGAACCATGTCACGCACCGTTATTTGGGGGAAATTGATACCATATGGCCTTCCCGATTGCGGATCCAGGCTCGTGGGTCCAGTCGTTCCATAGCAACTTCCGAGGAAGTTTGAACAGACAACGAAGTATTTGTTTGTATCGAAACCCTTGCCCGGTCCGATGACGCCGTCCCACCAACCGGGTTGGTTGTTCCCAGGACTCGCTGGATCGATGTCCGCCGCGTGGGCACTACCAGTGAGTGCGTGACACACGAGGACGGCATTCGTGCCGTCCTCGTTCAACGCGCCATACGACTCATACGCCACCTCTACGGGAGCGAGTGACGACCCAAGGTCCAGTTTGAGCGGATTTGCCTTAGTGTAGAGAGTCACCCTCCCCGATTGTGACGGTAAGCTCTCCTTGAGAAAGAAGGATGTTTGTTTGGGTCCGTACGCATACATAGGGATGTTCCTTGTGCTAGATTGAAACTTTCTCGCTGACTGATTTCAGTGCCAGATCGAAGTCCTCGATGATATCATCGATATCCTCGATGCCCACCGAAACACGGACCATATCGGGAGTCACTCCGGACTCTCTCTGCTCCTTTTCGCTGAGTTGTTGGTGCGTTGTCGAAGCCGGGTGGATGACGAGCGTCTTTGCATCACCGACATTCGCCAGGAGGCTTGCCAGTTCCAACCTGTCGATGAGCGCACGACCCGCTTCGAGGCCGCCCTTGACGCCGAATACGACAATGCCGCCGAATCCATTTCGGAGGTACTTCTTTGCAGCCAAATGGTATGGATGACTTTCGAGTCCGGGATACCAAACCCAACCTACTTGCGGGTGGCGACTGAGCCACTGGGCAAACTTCAATGCATTGTCGCAATGCCGTTGAAC
>DMMN01000159.1 GCA_003453835.1 Bacteroidota bacterium
GAAGCCTGACTTCTCGCATCGAGTTCGCAGTGAGAAGTCAGACTCCTAATCCGGTTCCACTGTTCTCCGACAGTGCACTTGCCCGCCGATCCTTTTGGCGAGACTGTCGGACACCGGAGGGGAACAGTAATCTGCGGGAGACGTTGACAATCGGCTCTGCGAAGAAGAAGATCTGCGTGAGGCTGAAAGACGGCTGAGCGAGTAACCACACATTGTTTGGAGATAAGATGAGGATAGGGGGGATGACATGATCAAGCACACAACGCAGATACGCGTACGGTATGCAGACACGGACCAGATGAAGTTCGTCTATTACGGCAAGTACTTCGAGTAATTCGAGCAGAGTCGCTCGGATCTGCTGAGAGCCATCGGCCTGCCCTACCCCGAGATCGAGCGATACGGCATCTACCTGCCTGTGATCGAGGCGTACGCAAAGTACAGAAAGTCTGCACGCTATGATGATCTTATTAACGTCGCGGCGACGGTCACGGAGATGCCCGTTGCGCGCATTCGTATCGAGTACAAAATAACGGGAGAGGGAGAAACCGAACCCCTGGTGGAAGGATACACCGTTCACAGCTTCCTGAACGCGACCACCGGCAAGCCGACGCGTGCGCCCGCGCTCTTTCTCCAGACCCTTGAAGAAGCCATGAGTGAATCAAAGGACGCCGATGCTAAAACCAGAACTCCTTGAGATCCTTTGCTGCCCGAAGTGCAAGGGCGATCTCGACTACAAGCCGGAGCACAACACCCTCACATGCAAGAGTTGCGGCCACGTCTATCAAGTAAAAGACGACATCCCGATCATGCTGGTGGATGATTCGAAATGACATGATCGATAAGATCGCCCGTCTTGCCAAAGAAGCCGCTGTCTACGGTCTCAGCTCCATCGTTGGCCGCTTCCTGAACTTTCTCCTCGTCCCGTTCTACACCAACTATCTTCTCACGTCCGAGTACGGCGTCGTAGCCAACATCTACGCTTACATCGCCTTCGCGTTCGTTCTGTACGGGTATGGGATCGAGTCGGCCTACATGAGATTCGTTTCGTCGATGGAGATCGGCGATAAGAAACAGAATTTCAGCGTGCCGTTCTATTCTCACATGGTCACCTCCGTCGTCCTTTCACTCCTCGTCCACGTCTCGGCTCCTTCGCTCGCGCAGATGATCGGGGTGGAGCCATCCCAGGCGGATCTCATCCGCTACGCCGGGTGGATCCTCTTCTTCGACACACTCTCGCTGGTACCGTTTGCATCTCTGAGGATGGAGAATAGAGCGGGGATGTTTGCCGGACTCCGAGTTCTCAATATCTTCATCAACGTTGTGTTTAACATTGTCTTCCTCGTCGGTTTCGGCATGAAGGCAGAGGGAGTACTCATCGCGAATCTGATCGCTTCGGCAGTCACCTTCCTTATTCTCCTTAAACTTGCCCTCCCGCAGTTCACCCTCCGCTTCTCGAAAAAACTCTACCACGAGCTGCTCAAGTTCGGATTGCCGTACATCCCGGCCGGGATTGCCGGCATCGCCATCCAGGTCGTGGATCGTCCGATCCTGAAAGCGCTCACCGACGACGCGACCGTGGGAGTCTATCAGGCAAACTATCGGCTGGGCGTCTTGATGATGCTGGTCGTCGGTATGTTCGACTATGCGTGGCGCCCGTTCTTCCTTGCCCACGCCAAAGACGAGGATGCGAAGAAACTCTTCGCCAGGGTCTTCACCTATTTCGTTGCGCTCATGATGCTCATCCTCGTAACCGTTTCGTTGTTCATTGACGACCTTGTGCGGATCCAGATCCTGGGGAGATACTTCATCCATCCTGATTACTGGGGAGGCGTGGCGATCGTGCCGGTGATCTTGCTCTCGTACGTCTTCACTGGCGCCTACGTCAACTTCGTCGTGGGTGTGTATCTTGAGAAGAAAACGAAATACCTTCCGTACGTGACGGGGGCTGGAGGTCTCGTGAATGTGGCGGTCAACTTCCTCCTCATTCCACGGTACGGGATCATGGGAGCGGCGTTTGCAACGCTCCTCAGCTATGTGGTGATGGCCGGCGGAATCTATCTTGCCTCTCAGAACCTCTACTATGTGAGGTATGAATGGGGGAAGATCATCCGGCTTGTCGGTGCCGCCTTCGTGGTGCTCGTGACCTTTGCCTTCTTCACCGTTGAGCCCGCAACGGTAGAGGGCATCGCCCTGAAGTGCCTCTTGTCGGTCGCGTTCGTGGGCATGGCGATCGTGTTCAAGGTGTTCGATCCCGATGAGATTGCAGAGACGAGACGATCTATCTCCCGCATGTTCGGGTGGAGTTGACCAAGAGGCATCTTCTGCGTACGTTTGATCCGCCATTCTCCGAATCAAATGAAAACGATGTGAATCTGTGAAAGAATCCTCCTCTCAAATGTTCTTGCTGATGTCGCTCGTGCTTCTCACGTGTTCGATCGGACGCGCGCAGGAACTGTCCCCAGTCCGACTCTCGCGGGAGGAATTGTGTGCCACTCCAATTCTCCGCGATCCTGAAATCCTGAAGGAGATGTGGGAAAACACGCGCCGCCACTCTCCGGGAATCGAGGAAGCAATGAGAATGTATCGGCTGCGGAAAGGAATTCAGCAACCGAAAGTCGGCCTTCAGGAAACCTTCTGGGTCTTCAACTTCGAGACCAGAATGATGGACACCTTGCGGGCCGAGCTGATGGCAGCCGGGGATCTTGGGTACGTCTGGGTTTCGCTGCAGGAGATGACAAACGGACACATGACGGGAAACGAGGTGAATGCGCTGCTTCGAGCGCTTGAAAACTCGACGCCTGCCGGGTCGCAAGACTCCTCCAAAGGTGTTCTGCAGTTGGATCGCCAGTACTTTGGCGACCCGCCCAATATCAACTCGAGCTTCGAAAAGGGAAAAGGGGATGGGAAGACTCACTTCCTTGTGTGCGACATCAAGGATGGATGGACCGGCACCGGGGGGTTCGTTGCCGGCTACTTCACGAACGTGGATGTCGATCCGAACAGCGGTTTCCAGAACAGCAGCAATCGTCGCGACATGCTCTACATTGATTCCTATCCTACGATCTTCTACGCCGATAATCGCCGCATACAGGTTGCCCTTGCTACGCTTGCCCACGAGTTTCAACATCTCATCCACTGGAACTACGACCCTCAGGAAATCACGTTCTTCAACGAGGGGCTTTCCGAGTACGCCGAGCACGTGTGTGGATATCCACTCCGCAGTCCCGATCGCTACCTTGCCAATCCCAGCGCTTCATTGACGAGCTGGTCGAACGAGCTCGATGATTACAGCCGCGCCGCGCTCTGGACGCGTTACCTCGTCGATCGCTTCGGCTTGCCTCTCTTGAAAAACCTCACCCAGAACAAGGCGAGCGGCATTCCGGGCTTCGAAAGCGCCATCGGGCAATCGGGCTCCCCGGTAACCTTCCCAGCCGTGATGCAGCGTTTCTTCACGGCGAACTGGGTCGGATCTACGACACAGGTCGATCCTGCCTACCGATACACCCAGCCCCTCGGAAGCCGTCCCTCCGTTTCGATGGAACACGTCGATCCGAATGGGAGCGGGAGCTTCACCATGCGCGCACAGTCGGTTTCCTATGTCCTTTTTTCGTCGAGCGCCAAAGATTTTCGGATCACCGTTCAGGGCGGACAAGATCTGGTGGTCCGGTCGGTGGAATTGGGGCCGGCATCGATCCGTATTCGTGATCATCCCACCGGCACACAGTTGACCTTCCCGGAGTTTGGCTCATTCTACACTTCCCTGGCATTCATCGTCATGAATACCAGCCTCGTTTTCGGAGGGAGCTATTCGTACGCATCGGTCGGAGAACTGGTCCGCTTCATCGTTGAAGAGAAATACGACGACGGTGTGCCCGATCCCCCTACCCCAGGCTTCGCTCCTTACGTCGGATTTGGGAACAGTTCCGCGACGCGCGGAGTGGCGGTCCGATTCGAGCCGGCTGTAAAGGGAAACATTCTTCGCAAGGCGCGTTTGTATCTTGCCTTCAATCAAGAGTTCTCCAATGGCACCGCGCTGGCGACGGACGACAAAGATGTTCTGTTCCACGTTTGGAAGGACAGCAGTGGCCGGCCGGGAGCCGACGTCATACCGCCGTTCCTGGTCCGCGTCGATCGCTCGAAGTACCCGCTCAACTCTTTTGTCGATGTTGATCTCTCGATGCACGCCAATCTTCTTTCCAATCTGCGAAGCCCCGTCTACATCGGCTACCTGGAGGATGAGGATGATTCCGTCGGGACGTATGTGGCAGTCGATAAGAGCACGACCATCGACTATTCCTATATCTATCGCGGGCCGGGTCACCCTCGGGCGCCCAAGACGTGGGAGACGTTCAGGGAGGTGAGCGCGCTCAATAACGGACTTCTCGACGGCTTCAACGCGATGTTCAGGGCGGTATTCGAGTATAGCGATTCGAGTGCTGGGCCGAAGCTGGCGGTCGGTTTTCTGCAAAACCCTATCTTGAGTGAGTACATCGACGTCGTTGTTGCAAGCCCGGACGAGTTGCGATCCGGGAGCTTGAGCGGAACCTTGACGCAGCCAAGCGGCGCCACTCCTTTGCAGCTCAACGCCATCCAGGGGACGATGAAAGCATTCATCGACACGAACCAAACCCTGCGCGGAAGCGGTCAAGTGTCGATTCGCGTCCGCGCGGCGAAACGCTTCGGGGTGACGTATGCGGACACTTCGATTACGTTCGCAGCCCGACTGCTGAAGCAGGAGGAACCTGCGATCGTAAGGACGCCGGGCGGAGAGTTCACTTTGTCCGCCGAACGGGGAACGGTGATGTCGCCTACGCTCATCACCCTCTTCGATGGCCTGAGTGATCCGGTGTGGGAACCGGCAAAGGCGACGAAAGTCCTGAAGCTCGTTTCGATCGGACCCCCAGGGATCGAGCTCCGGCGGCCGGCCACATTCGAACTCATCACGCCATCGGGTGGGGAATCGTTGACGCTGGCTCTCTATCGTGATGGAAAATGGCTGGAAGTCCCGTCCACATTCCACCGATCAAGTTCAACAGTGATCGCGTCATCCAGGAGGTTGGGCATCTTCGCGCTGATGAAGAAGTCCGATGTGGATGGAGCGCTCGAGCAGTTCCCGACAGCGTACGAACTTCATCAGAACTTTCCGAATCCCTTCAATCCGGTGACGACGATTCGGTTTGAGTTGCCCCGGGATTCCGAAGTCCGCCTGGCTGTGTACGATCTGCTGGGAAGAGAGGTCGCCGTGCTCGTCGACGAAGGAAAGAACGCAGGGAGCCATTCCGTCAGCTTTGATGCGGGCAGACTCCCAACCGGTGTGTATTTCTACCGTTTCTCGGCGAACGGTTTCTCAGACGTAAAGAAGCTCATCGTGTTGAAATAGGTGTCCAAGTGAATCGACGTTCGGTTTTCATCATCGTCCTCTTCCTTCTTCAGCAGGGTTGCTCGAAGGATTCCTCCCCGTCGGCGCCCGTGGAGAAGCCGACGGAAAAGAACTTCCTCGAACTCGCCTGGAAGAACTTCGAGAGTCAGCATTACGACTCGGCGGTGATAAATTTCACGGAAGCCTACAACAAAGCAACGACAGCGAACGTGCGCGGTGAAGCGATCGCAGGCCGGGGTTGGGCGAATGCCTATGCGCGCGACCTGTCCAAGGCGAAGAGCGATTTCGCATTCGCACTGAATATCTCGGGGCTCTCCAATGACTTGCAGACCGACATTCGTGCCGGGACGGCTTGCGTACTGTACGGCTTGAACGATTTTGCCGGCACTCTTTCGTTTGCTCAGCCGGTGCTGGCGGACAAACCGACGTACGTGTTCGCGCACGACCCGAAGGTGACGGCAAAACGGATTCGACTTCTTATGATCCAGAGTTACTACGCGACAGGACAATTCACCCAAGCCGCCGATCACATGAACATCCTCGATCCCTCTGGCGCCCCCCACTCGATTGATCCCGCTATCCTGCTGGGAAAAATCCAGGCCGCCTTAAACTCGCTGTAGTGTCAACCTGATTCATCTTGAAGCCGGTTTGGTCCGGCGTAGAGACTGAGGCAAGTGGATTGTTACTTATGCTTCCTTACAACCGTACGACTGCACNNTACAATCCGGGCCTCTCTGCACTGCGATCGCCCGCACGCGGAGTCGGCGTATGGCGCACAAAAAGCAGCGCGTAAACCATCCCCTCTCGTGTGTAAGCCAATGCGTGGAGAGAGGGGAAGGGGTGTGTTCTCTAAACATAGAAATCATTGAAACAATCCACTAACCCGGCCGGCCCCGACCAGGTTGGAACCGAAGAAACGGATTGAATTCCTCAACTCTCGGATTTACGATGCGCGTGAATCGATGTTCTTGGATCGCCTCATCACTTGCACAAAAGAAGGAGTGTTTGCAGTCCACTGTGTGTGCTCTTCTACGAGCGTGAATACGCTTGTAGTTCAAAATGTCTGTTTGCGGAAGGTCGGTGAGCAAATAAGCCAAGCCGCATCATGGTCTTTGAGGTAACTTGTATGAAATCTGTTTCCGGCAAAAGGAATAAACTGTTTTTCAATGTCGGGGCCGGATTCGAGTTTTGCGTTGATACACGCTGCAATGTTTGGTATATTGTCTCCACATTTTTTTTAGAGGAGAAGACCGGGGTGACACAAGAAGAGACAAAATCGAGCTGGGTGCCCACCAATCCGCTGTACGATCCCAAGAAACCGATGCAGATCGGGGGACAGGCGGTGATCGAAGGTGTGATGATGCGGGCGCCGGGATCGGTCGCAACGGCCTTGCGGCGGATGAGTGGAGACATCGTGGTGAAGAAAGAAGCGTTCGTCTCGTTGAACGAAAAGTTCAAGCTGTTGAACGTCCCCGTCCTCCGTGGCGCCATCGGATTGATCGATATGATGTACCTCGGCATCAAGACCCTCAACTATTCGGCCGAGATTGCCATGATGGATTTGGAGCAGGAGGAGAACTCAAAAAACGGGAACGGCCAGGCGACAGACCGTCAGCCAAAAAAACCATCGACGCTCGCCCTCGTCGGCACGCTTGCTGTTGCGTTGGCCCTGGGGATCGCCATCTTCTTCGTCACGCCGATCGTGATTACGACCAAGCTTTTCCACTTCGAGCAGACCGCGTTCGAATTCAACCTGGTTGCGGGAGTGATCAGAATCGCGATCCTTCTCGGCTACCTCGCCGCCATCTCGCTGATGAAAGATATCAGAAGACTCTTTCAATACCACGGCGCCGAGCACAAGGCGGTTTTTGCTTTCGAGTTAAGCGACCAGCTTCTGCCTGCCGTCGTCCGGAAGCACACCCGGTTTCATCCCCGCTGCGGCACAAGTTTCCTGCTGATCGTGATGTTCGTGGCCATCCTTTCCTTCAGCCTTCTCGATGCGTTCCTCATCCGGTTCTTCGGCGAGATGACGATCGTCCTTCGGTTGGTAACTCATCTTCCGTTCATTCCGATCGTTGGCGGCATTGCGTATGAGTTCATTAAGTTCTCCGCAAAACACGCGACCACGTGGTGGGGGAAAATCGTCATTGCTCCGGGGTTGTGGCTGCAACGGATTACCACGAAGGAGCCCGATGAAAGCCAATTGGAGGTTGCCATCGTCGCACTTCGATGTGCCCTGGGACTTGAGGACGCCGGCAAGTATGCGCTCGTAGCTTCTCTCCGGGCGGAGGCTGTTCCTGCCGCACCTGGCAACTGACGATACAGAGTGAGAATCCCGATATCTCGTTGAATTCGCTGTGCAACTTCGCGNNGAGAAGATCGTCGAGCGAGTTCAGGAGATACAGACGCTCATGAGTGACCCCGCCGTCGTGTCGGATCAGAAGCGGTTCCGGGATCTGGGGAAAGAGCTCCGCTCGCTCGAGCCCATCGTAGCCTCCTATCAACGCTACAAGAAAGTAAGCGGGGATCTCAGCGGGAGCAAGGAGCTGCTGGAATCCGTCAGCGATCCCGAGATGAAGGCTCTCGCGCAGGAAGAATACGATCACTTGAAAGTGAAAGTCGTCGAGATGGAAGAAGAGCTCAAGCTCCTGCTCGTTCCACAGGATCCAAACGACACAAAGAACTTCATCATGGAGATCAGGGGGGGGACGGGAGGGGAAGAAGCCGCGTTGTTTGCAGCCGATCTCTACCGCATGTACACACGCTTTGCCGAACGGAAAGGGTGGAAGGTAGATTTGATGGATTGGAACGAGACCGGCAAAGGAGGATTCAAAGAAATTGTCTTTTCCGTCTCGGGCGAGGGGGCATACGGATTTATGAAATTCGAAAGCGGCGTCCATCGCGTTCAACGTGTGCCCGAGACCGAAGCTCAGGGTCGGGTGCACACCTCGGCGGCCTCCGTTGTCGTCTTGCCGGAAGTTGAAGACGTCGAGATCGATATCAATCCGGTGGATCTACAAATCGACACGTATCGCTCCGGCGGGAAGGGCGGACAGAATGTCAACAAGGTTGAGACGGCGGTTCGTATTACGCACAAGTCGTCCGGAATCGTGGTGGCGTGCCAGCAGGAGCGGTCGCAGTTCCAGAACAGGGAACGTGCGCTGAAGATGTTGCGGGCGAAGCTCTACGAAATCAAACTCTCGGAGCAGAATGCCTCACAGGCCGCGCAGCGCAAGTCGATGATCAAAAGCGGTGATCGGAGCGACAAGATTCGAACCTACAACTTCCCGCAAAACCGGGTTACCGATCATCGCATCGGCCTCACGCTCTACAATCTCGCGCAGATCATTGATGGGGCACTCGAGGGTTTGATCGAACAACTGCGTATCGCAGATAGAGCGGAAAAACTCCAGGTGGAGGCGTAAGCGGTTGCGCCGCTCCTTACATTTCCCACGATCCCGGATTTCATCGTCCCCCGTCGAGGCCCCCCACGAGTCTATCCATCTGATGCGGCGCGTGCGGACTCTCAATCGAATCTTCACCCCCGTTACTCCTTCGTCGGAACTCTTCGCACCCTCCCGAAGAATCCTTTCAAGAGCCGTTCGCTCTCACTATCACAGACACCGGAGATCACATGTGGATTGTGGTTCAGCCGGCGATCATTGACGATGTTAAAGAGAGTGCCGCAGGCTCCGGCTTTCGGATCGTGGGCGGCGAAGACCAGCGTAGATACGCGGGACAGCACGATCGCTCCGGCGCACATCGGACAGGGTTCAAGCGTCACATAGATCGCACACCCTTCGAGCCTTCGCGACTGAAGGTGGTTTGATGCGGCTGTCAGCGCGATCATCTCTGCGTGCGCCGTCGGATCCTGCAATCGCTCGATTTGATTATGCCCCCGCCCGATTACCTTCCCCTCGTACACCACCACGGCCCCGACGGGAACCTCGTCCTGTTCGTAAGCTCTCTCCGCTTCGCGCAGAGCTTGCTTCATCCACTGCTCATGGAGTGTCATGTTCCTTCATTGGTTGTGCCAGTTTGCCCGCGCTCGTCTCCAACGTAGCATACCCCTGGGCGTTGGAGAAGTTCCTCAAGATTTTGGCGATTCTCTCCGCGCTTTCCTTCACGACGGCAACGTCCTTCAGAACAGCCAGCGAGCCCGCCGCGGTTCGCTCCAGCTTCGACATATAGAGCTTGATAATCGTCAGCGGATTGTTGATCTCGTGCTGCAGAGAACGGAGCATGGCGTGCACCGTCTCCAGTTGCGTTTGCCTGATCTCTAGCTCCCTCGCCTGCTCCAGGCGATGCTTCTCCTGCTCGCCGAGCTTCGTGCGGTACTCCAGAACCTTCACCAGCACGAACGCGAGCAGCCACATCCAAAACAGCGTGTCGAAGTTCTTGACGATCTCGAGGTTCTTGAAGTTCGATTCCTTGAAGTCTCTGTAGAACTTCATGGTTGAGACAAAGAAGTAGCCGTAAATAAGATAGCCGGAAAGAACCGCAGGATGCTTGATGAAGAACTCTTTCAGCGGTTTGAGGAGAGCGGAGAGTCTTGTCATGTTGCTTTGTGAGAAAGCTGATATCTCGCTTTGAATTCGCTGTGCAACTTCGCGCTCTGTAAGACTCCCGAAATCTCGCATTGAACTCGCGGGAAGATTTCGGGAGTCTCAACGCGTTTGGATCCGCAGGAAGATTTCGCGACCTGCGCGCTGTCACACTCCCGAAATCTCGCTTTGAATCCACTGTGAGATTTCGGGAGTCTCAGCGTCGGGTTTCTTAACTTGCACGAAATGTGGTCAAAAGAGTTCACGAATGCAATCAAGCCCGATGCGGACGTTGCATTTTCATCGCCATGTTCCTACCTTGCGCCAGGCTTTCAAGGACATCAACAACCGCTACATCCGGCTCGATACTCTTCCTCATGGGTCGTCTTCAGAGCGTGAAGAAAACGATCTCCACAGAAAGCTCTATCCTCCGTCTTGGAAGGCGCCGCAATCTTCCCGAACCTTGCTTCAACAATCTCTCGGTGCTGCTATGGCAAACATCGTCTCCCATCGAACGTCCCGCGCTCATCGCCAACCGACATCAATCCCTTCAAAAAGGAAAGAGCCTGCACGTTCCACCGCGCAGCGGGCAAGGTCGGCAACGAAAGACGCGACCGAGCGAAAACTTCGTGCCCGTTGCCAATCCCTCGACCGCGAAAAGCACGCGCTTCAGCGGGAATGCGATCGATTGAATCGAAGGTTGACAGATCGAGAACTTGACCTTTCCGCAGCCCGAAAAGAACTTCAGGTCCTGACACGCGCGTTGAACAGCGCCCAAGAGTTCATCGTCATTGCGGACGCACGGGGCAGGACACTGTTCGTGAACGATGCCACGCTCCACCTGCTCGGCTTTTCGAGGAAAGAACTTCTGTCGAAGAACATTTCGCGCATCCTCTCGAACCATATGCCTCCATCGGCGTTGGGTAATGCGAGCAAGCCGCATCGTGCCTCCGGATGGACGGGCGAGGTCCGGCATAAGAGACATAACGGGGAAGAAACTTCTCTGGAGCTCTCAACCAGGCCCATCATCGGGCGCATCGGCAAGCTCTCCGCGAACATCACCATCGGTCGCGACACCACAGACAGCTTGAAAGAGCGCGAGCGGGAGCAAGAGTTGGCTGATCGTTATCGCCGTGCCATGAGTATGGTGCATACCGTCTCGTATGTGAGGAAATTTCCTGCATGGTCGTTCCCGAGTATTTCAGAAGAGATCGAAGCGATCACGGGGTATTCGAGGCAGGAGCTCACGGCGCGGAAGTGGCGCAACCGGATACTTCCCGAAGCGCTTCAAGTTCCACCAGGAGCTACCGGAGACCATCAGGTCGGCTATCAGCACTTACCAGCAGAGGCTTCTCGAAGATGAGGATGTTACTGCCCGGTTCATCGATATCCTCCACATCGAGGACAGTGATAACGACGCCGACCTCCTCACCACATACTGCGCGGATCAAGCCCCTAATTTCATCTTTCATCGCGCATCAAATGGGGAGGATGCCCTCAGACTCCTCCAGCAGCCTGAGCGACGGTTCGATGTCGTTCTGGTCGATGTCTATCTGGCCGGGATGTCGGGACTTGAGTTCGTGCAGAGGGTACAACGTCTGGGTTTTAACCTTCCGTTTGTCATCCTCAGGGGCAAGGGAGGGGAGGAGACGGCTGCGTTTGCTATTAAGCTTGGAGTGTATGACTACATCATGAAGCGTCGCGACCCGATGGCACGCGTCGTCTCGTCCATCGAGCGCGCGGTGGGTCTCCACGAAACGATAGCAGGCATGAGAAAGGTGATCGACACCCTGCACGGCCGCGACGTTCCGATTTGCGGCCGGTGTAAACGGCTCTCGATCGGCGGCGATCCGAACGACGTATCATCGTGGGTAGAGGTGGAGGAATTCTTCCAGCGCGAAATCAAGATCACGGTGCGAGAGACCAGAACTGCGTATCGCATTGAGAATCCCGATATCTCTCAATGTTCTTCGACAGTTTAACTGTCGAAGAACTTAGAACTGCGTATCGCATTGAGAATCCCGATATCTCTCAATGTTCTTCGACAGTTTAACTGTCGAAGAACTTAGCTATGAGACTCCCGAAATCTTCCTGTGGATCCAATGCGAGATTTCGGGAATCTTACATAGTGCACTATCAAGGAGAACACAATGAATCCACCCATCCGCATTCTTCATTTGGAAGATAATCCGAAAGACGCCGAGCTTGTCGAAGGCACATTAGAGATAGAGGGGATTGACCACGAGACCACGGTCGTCTCGACCAGGCCGGAGTTTGTGCAAAAGCTCAAAGCCGGCGGATTCGATATCATCATTAGCGATTTCAATCTTCCGGATTTCGACGGTCTACAGGCACTCAGCATAGCACGAGAAGTCGCTCCAGACCTTCCGTTTATTTTCTTGTCCGGAACGTTAGGAGAAGATCGTGCAGTGGAAGCAATGCGGAATGGAGCGACGACTATGTGCTCAAAGACCGTCCGCAACGCCTGCCAACGGCCGTTCGGCGGGCCACTGACCTTTCGCAGGAACAACGTCGAAGGAAGACCATCTCAAAGCCCTCCAAGAAAGCGAACATCGCTTCAAGACATTCATGGAGCACACTCCCGCCGTTGTGTTCATCAAGGATTCGGACGGACGCTATGTGTACATCAACCGGCAATATTAAGTGGTATTCCGGAAAAGGGATCTCGACGTCGTTGGGAAGAAGGATACGGAACTTTGGCCGCCTGACGTTGCCGAACGCCTTATGCAGACGGACGCGCTCGTCTTCCGGGATCGGAAGCCGATCGAAGTGGTGCAGGCGATTCCATCGCCGGAGGGACCGATCCGCGAGTGGTTTACGGTAAAGTTCCCTCTCGGACTCGGCGGGGTCAACCGATATCTGGGGGGTGTCGCCATTGACATCACTGAACAACGGAGGGCGCTGGAAACCATTCGGCGCTCCGAGGAGCTATACCGCACGGTGTTCGAAACTGCCGGCTCGGCACTGGCAATCATCGAAGAGGATACGACGATCTCCATGGTCAACTCCGTCTTCGAGAAGTTGTCCGGGTATTCGAAGTTGGAGGTGGATACGAAGAGGAGTTGGGCGAATTTTGTCGCCCCCGAAGATCGCGAGCGGCTCAGNNTCCGAAGAAGACTCGACCCGGCATCCGTCCCGAAGCACTATGAGTTTACGTTCATCGATAACACGGGCGATCGTCGGGACGTGCTCGCTTCCATCGAGCTTCTACCGGACGGAAAGAGAAGCATCGCCTCGATGCTGGATTTCACGGAGCGCAACCGCGCAGACAAGCGTGAGAGAAATCGAAACCATGTTATGGAGCTTCTCTCATCCGGGGCCTCACTCGAGGGAGTCCTCACGGCGATCGCAGAAGTGGTAGAGCAAGAAGAGACGGGTGCGATATGTTCCATCCTCTTCACCGATCAGGAGGGGAAACGCCTGCTCCACGGCGCGGCGCCAAGTCTCCCCAACTTCTACCATCAAGCGGTCAACGGCATTCCTATTGGCGATGGCGTTGGTTCGTGCGGTACGGCGGCGTTCATCAAGAGGCGAGTGGTCGTTGAGGATGTCATGACGCATCCGTATTGGATAGCTTTCAAAGACCTTGCCCGTGAGGCGGGATTGGCCTCGTGCTGGTCGGAGCCGATCTTTGGTACCGGTGGGCGGCTGCTGGGCACATTTGCGATCTATCATCGTGGTCCAAAGGCGCCTACGGCTCCGGAAATCGAGTTGATCGAATCGACAGCCGCCTTCGCGGGCGCTGCAATCGAGCGGAAGCAGATCGAAGGACAAATCCGGCAGCAAGCGGCGCTCCTTGATATCTCGGCCGATGCTANNTTCTGGAATCAGAGTTGCTCCCGCCTGTACGGTTGGTCAGCCGATGAAGCGATGGGCAAGACGACGTCTGAACTCATTCACCACACCGGCTCGCCGGAATACGAGGCTAGGGAGATTCGGGTGTTGAATGAAGGAAGCTGGATAGGGGAGTTGACGAAGAAAACCAGAGAGGGCAAGGAGGTGGTCGTGCAATCGCGTTGGACGCTGGTGCGGGACTCCGCCGGCAATCCCCAATCCGTTTTCGTGGCGGAGACGGACGTCACGGAGAAGAAACGGCTGGAGGAACAGTTCTTCCGCGCGCAGAGGATGGAAAGCATCGGCACGCTTGCGGGCGGAATTGCGCACGACCTGAATAACGCCCTCGGGCCGATCATGCTCGTCACGCAGATTCTGCAACGAAAGCAGCTCGACGAATCCGTTGCACGGCTGCTCGACACCATTTCATCCAGCGCTCAGCGCGGCGCCGATCTCGTGAAACAGATCCTCGCGTTTGCGCGCGGCGTAAAGGGTGAACATGCCCTGTTGCAGCCAAAGCACATCCTCGGTGGGCTCATCAATATCGCTCGCCAAACCTTCCCGAAGTCGATTCAGATTCAGAGCAGCCTCCCGAAAGATCTCGGGCTCTTGAAAGGCGATGCCACTAAGATTCATCAAGTGTTTCTCAATCTTCTTGTGAACTCCCGCGATGCGATGCCGAAAGGAGGCTCGTTGACGATGTGGGGGGGAAAACCTTGTCGTCGATGAGGGCTTCGCGGAGATGAGTGGCGGTGCGAAGCCCGGCGAGTATGTCCTGTTTACCGTCTCCGATACGGGCGAGGGCATTCCTCCGGACATTGTCGACAAAATCTTCGATCCGTTCTTGATCACCGAAGAGACGGGGAAAGGCACGGGCTTGGGTCTGGCGACCGTCAAGTCCATTGTCGAGAGCCACGGCGGTTTCCTGTCGGTCGAAAGCACGGTGGGGCAAGGCACCTCCTTCAGGGTATATCTCCCGTCGCAGCATGCAAGTGCAACGGCGGAGGCGAAGTCAGGAGGGGTGACTTTCGAGAAAGGGAACGGAGAGCAGATCCTGGTGGTGGATGATGAAGCCGGCCTTCGGGAGATCACTGCGGCAACGCTCGAAGCGAGCGGCTACAGGGCCATTGTGGCCGGAGACGGAACAGAAGCGTTGGCCACGTATGCGAAGCGTCGCGATGAGATCGCGGTTGTCGTGACGGATATGATCATGCCCTTCCTCGACGGGGCTGCAACTATTCGAGCCCTCCGAAAGATGAGGAATGATCTGCCGGTCATCGCAATTAGCGGAACCACGGAAAGCCTCGATCCCTCGCTCCGGGTTGACAGCTTTATTTCGAAACCGTTCACGTCGGAGGCCTTGTTAAAAGCGATCTCGGCCGCGTTACATCGATGAGAAACCATGTTGTGCACGTTGTAAGACTCCCGAAATCTCACATTGAATGCGCGGGAAGATTTCGGGAGTCTCAACGTGTTTGGTTCGGGAAGATATCGGGATTCTCAACCCGCCTCACAGATAAGGAGACCCCATGCAAGGAAGCAAAATACTTGTCGTCGATGATGAGACAGCGTTCCGCGAGCTTGTCGCACTGGCGCTGGAGATGGAAGGCTTCATAGTTGAGCAAGCAGCCAATGGAGAGGAAGCCCTGAATTGGGTCGCCGAGTCCACGCCGGATCTTATACTTTGTGACGTCGCGATGCCCAGACTCTCAGGCCACGAGCTTCTGGCGGAACTACGAAAACACGAGCGCACAGAACGGGTTCCCTTCATCTTCTTAACGGGCCAGTCTGCCGGAGAGGACCTGCGGCACGGCATGCATCTCGGCGCCGATGACTATCTGACGAAGCCGGTGAAGCTTGAAGATCTTGTCTCCGCCATCAAGGTGCGGCTCGAAAAGAAGGAGCGATGGGAGCGGTACTCGGAAGTTCAACTCGAACGTCTCCGGCAGCGCATCAGCGGATCGGTTCCTCATGAGATCCGCACGCCCCTGACGGCGCTCCTGGGTCTGGCGGAACTGCTGCAGGGGGAGGCAGACTCGATGGACCGCGCAGAGATCAAAGAACTCGCAGGAATGCTCCTGCAATCCGGAAAGCGCCTTCACCGCACGCTCGAAAAATACATTCTGTACTCACAATTGGAGATGATTGCCATGCAGGAAGGGCAAATGGCCGCACTGCGGAAGGAATCCGCGGAATTTTCTTCAACGAAATTGAAAGTTGCAGCCGCGCACATCGCCGCACTCTACGACCGGCCGGGAGATCTCAAGATGAACCTCGAAGAGGGGAGGGTTCACCTCTATCCGGATCACCTCACGGTGATTCTGGAAGAGCTGGTTGATAACGCGTTTAAGTTCTCCACGCCCGGATCGCCAGTAGTCGTTCGCTCGCATGCAGACGAGCGCCTGTATTCCCTTGTCGTTCAGGATTCCGGACGCGGCATGACCGCTGAGCAGATCAGGGAGATTGGAGCCTTCATGCAGTTCGAGCGGGAGCACTTCGAGCAGCAAGGCCCGGGCATGGGTTTGACGATCGTGAAAAAACTGATCGAGATCTATGGCGGGACGTTCGATGTCAGGAGCGAGAAGGGGATGGGGACGACCCTGAGCATGGGGTTGCCTATCAAGTCAGAAGCCTGACTTCTCAATGCGCACTCGATGCGAGAAGTCAGGCTTCTCACAGCGCGCAAAAACTGAGTGTCTACACTCCCCTCTGTGGGAAGGCGTTGTGCGTAAGGGAGAGGTCGTTAGACTCCGGCAGCCGAGGCCTTCCAAAATGCAGGTCGGCCTGCCCCGCCTCGGTTGAGTTTTAGAAATCATTGTCATTGTACAGATTCTCAATGAAGCACTCCAGTCATCAAGTACTTCTTGGACGGCAGACGAGGGCCGGGGGTGTGTGCTTTTTGGCTTGCGCCTGGTAAGACTCCCGAAATCTCGCGTTGGATCCACGGGGAGATTTCGGGAGTCTCCACGTGTTTGGATCCGCAGGATTCTCAACCTGTTTGGATCCACGGGAAGATATCGGGATTCTCAAC
>DMMN01000383.1 GCA_003453835.1 Bacteroidota bacterium
CGAAGAGCGATTGGGATATCTTCAAAGCGATCGCAAAGAAGTTCTCGGAACTCGCGGCACGTCACTTCCCCGATCCAGTCAAAGATCTGGTCGCGACGCCCCTCGCTCACGACTCGACCGCCGAGATCGCACAGCCCGATATCAAAGACTGGATCACGGGCGAGGTTGAGGCTGTTCCCGGCAAAACCATGCCGCAGCTTACCGTCGTGACGAGGGACTACAAGAACGTCTACAATCAGTACATCTCGTTTGGACCTCTCGTCAGGCAAAACGGACTCGGTGCCCACGGTACGAAGTATGCCATCGAAGACTTCTACGACGAAATGCTCATCACGCGTCCCACTGTCAGTTTTGATGGGAAGAAGTACCCGTCCCTCAAGGAGGACGTCAACGTGTGTGACGCAATCCTTCATCTGGCGACGGTGACGAACGGTGAGCTTGCCCATCGGTCGTACAAAAACATGGAAGAGAAGGTTGGGCTTCCGCTTGTTCACCTTGCAGAGAAGAGCCGCGGCGTGCGCGTCAACTACCGTGAGCTGCAGGGGAGGCCGATGAGGTTGCTCAACAGCCCCATGTGGTCCGGCCTCACCGAAAACGGCCGAGCCTATTCGCCCTTCACCTACAACGTCGAGGCGCTCGTCCCCTGGAGAACCCTCACGGGTCGTCAGCACTTTTATCTTGATCACCCCGGCCACATTCAGTTCGGAGAACACCTTCCGACGTACAAGCCGAAGCCGCTCCCGACGCAGTATTCCGACATTCGCTTCACGACGGAAGCAGGCAAATCCAAAATGCTGAACTACCTTACGCCGCACGGGAAGTGGCACATCCACTCGACGTACGGTGACAATCAGAGAATGACCACACTTTCGCGTGGCGTGGAGCCGTTCTGGATCAACGACCAGGATGCGGCAGAGATCGGCGTCGACGACAACGACTGGGTGGAAGTGTATAACGATCATGGTGTTGTCGTCACTCGCGCAGCGGTGAGCGCCCGCATCCCGAGAGGCATCTGCATCATCTATCATTCGCCGGAGCGAACCTACTCCGTTCCGAAGTCGCCGCTCCGGAACAATCGCCGCGCGGGCGGACACAACAGCCTCACGCGCACGCGCTTGAAACCGAACTTGATGGTGGGCGGCTACGGCCAGTTCACGTTTCATTTCAATTACTGGGGCCCTATCGGCTGCAACCGCGACACCCACGTGCTTGTGCGAAAATTGCCGGAGTTGATCTGGTAGGGGAACTTGTGGTTGAAGGTTTCCTTCAGCCGCGCTCAAGCTCAGAAGAAGGAAACCTTCTACAAGGAGGACAACGATGAACGTACGAAGTCAAATTTCAATGGTCTTTCACCTCGATAAGTGCATCGGGTGCCACACATGCAGCATCGCCTGCAAGAACATTTGGACCGACCGCAAGGGGGCCGAGTACCATGTGGTGGAACAACGTCGAGACGAAGCCGGGCACCGGCTTTCCGACAAAGTGGGAAGATCAGGAAAAGTACCGTGGCGGTTGGGAGTTGCACAACGGCAAGCCCGTGCTGAAATCCACAAGCAAGGCAAAGACGGTCACGAACATCTTCCATAATCCGTCGATGCCGAGCATGGATGACTACTACGAGCCGTGGACGTACAAGTATGACGAGCTTTTCAACGCCCCGGAAGGCTCCGACCAACCGACGGCGCGACCGATTTCGATGGTGACCGGTGAGTACATGAACGTTGAGGCAGGTCCGAACTGGGACGACGATCTTGGCGGCTCGCCCGTCTACGCCGAGAGCGATCCGAACCTGAAGGGCCTCACGGAGGAGCAACGTCAACAGCTCTTCGCAGTCGAGCGGCTCGTGTTTTTCTACTTCCCACGCATCTGCAATCACTGTCTCAATCCGAGTTGTGTCGCCTCCTGCCCGTCAGGTGCACTCTACAAGAGGGGAGAAGACGGCATCGTGCTGATCGACCANNGAAAAGTGCGTCCTCTGTTACCCGAGACTTGAAACCGGACAAGCACCGGCTTGCTTCCACTCGTGCGTGGGACGCATCCGGTATCTCGGCGTGCTCCTGTACGATGCCGACCGAATCGAAGAGGTGGCGAAGTTGCCGGACGATCAGTTGATCGACGCCCACCGCTCGCTGGTTCTCAATCCGAACGATCCAATCGTGATCGAGGCGGCGCGTAAGAACGGCATTCATGATTCCGTGATTGAGTCGGCGCAGAATTCGCCGGTGTACAAGTTCGTGAAGGAGTGGAAGATCGCCCTGCCGCCGCATATCGAGTTCCGGACAATGCCGATGTTGTTCTACGTCCCCCCCTTGTCACCCGTGATGGCGAACAGGAATGACGATACCGTGAGCAGTGTCTCCACGGAGTTCTTCCATGACATCGAGGAATCCCGCGTACCGATGCAGTTTCTTGCCAACCTGTTTGGTGCCGGACACCAGGGAAAGCTCGTGTACGCTCTGAAGAAGCAGAAGGCGGTCCGCGTCTATCGGCGCGCAAAGACGGTCGGCGACATCGAGCCGGGCGTTGCAGAGCGGATGTTGCGGGAAGCCGATTGTTCCATCGAGGAAGCGGAAGCGATCTACAAGCTGACCTCCCTCTGCACGTTCGACGACCGCTTCGTCATCCCGCCCATGCATCGCGAGGAGGCGATTGAGATGATGCGTGATCCGCACGAGCACAAGACATCGGTCGGATTTGGATTCATGGAACCGCCGAAGAGAGGTCTGTAATGAATACCGTTCAGTCGACGTTTGATGCATTGTCCGCAGCGCTTTCGTATCCACGCGAGGACCATCTGGAAGAACTGACTCGATCTCCGGAACGTATCCGGGCAGGCGATTTCCAGGATCGGGAGGCGCAGGCCTCCGCCGCCGAGCATCTTGAGGCATTTGTTCGGAACACAAAGGGTCTCTCCCCCGGAGAGTTCGAGGAACTATATACGCGCACCTTCGACATCAATCCCGTATGCAGTCTTGAAGTCGGCTGGCACCTGTTCGGAGAGACGTACGAGCGGGGCGCCTTTCTCGTCCAGATGCGCGAGGTCCTTCGACGATGCAGCGTGGAAGAGTCAACCGAATTGCCGGATCATCTCACGCTTGTCCTCGCGGCCTTCGGCCGGATGACACTGTCCGAGGCGGAGGAGTTTGCGTCACAACGGTTGGTCAAAGCGGTGAACAAGATGCTCGAGGGTTTCGCCGGGAAAGAGAATCCCTATGAGCATATCCTTCGAGCAGTCTCTATTCTCATCTCGCAGCGCGCAGCAGCACACGTAGGAGCGTAAACCTATGACGTCCTTCGGCCCATTTCTGTTCGACACGATTTTCTTCATCGTTTTTCCGTACGTGTCGCTCATCATTTTTCTCATCGTCTCGATCCGTCGGTACCGGACGGAGACATTTACGTTCTCCAGTCTCTCATCGCAGTTTCTCGAGAACCAACATCACTTCTGGGGACTCGTTCCGTTCCATTACGGTATCATTACGGTGCTGGCGGGGCATGTCATCGCCTTTCTCTTTCCGAAGGAGATTCTCTGGTGGAATAGTCAACCCGCCCGGCTTTACATCCTGGAGGTTTCGGCATTCATTGCGGCGCTCCTCTGTGCCATCGGTCTTGTCGCCATCATCGTTCGTCGCATCACGGATCCAAAGGTCAAGAAGGTGACGAGTCTCGCCGACTGGGTTGTGTTCGGGAACTTCGTCGTTCAGATCCTCAGTGGGCTCTATGTCGCCGTGTTCCATAGCTGGGGGTCGTCATGGTTCGCGTCTCTCGCGGCGCCGTATCTTTGGTCGCTTCTGACGCTGAGTCCGGACTTTACGTACGTCACGGCCATGCCGTGGATGGTGAAGTTACACATCGTGAGCGCGTATACGATGATTGCGTTCGCGCCGTTTACGCGATTGGTGCATATCCTGGTGGTTCCGAATCCCTATCTCTGGCGGAAGCCCCAGGTGGTCCGGTGGTACGCCCGCTGGAGCGCAATGCGTCACATCTGAGTCATTCCGCTGACCTTGAACAAGAAGATGCTATGACAGAAAACCGGCAAGCCCTCATTGTTCTTACCATGAATACTCTGGCGTTTACCGTCTGCTTCGCAGTCTGGACGATGAACGGTGTGTTGGTCACGTTTCTTGTGGATCAGGGAGTGTTTTCATGGGACAAGGCGCAGATCGGATGGCTGATCGGAATTCCGGTATTGACCGGCTCGGTGATGCGACTTCCGATAGGAGTACTCACCGACAAGTATGGCGGNNCTTGAGCAACGCGTCAACGTACGCGGAGTTTCTCGTCGGGAGTCTCGGATTCGGCCTGTCGGGCGCATCGTTTGCCGTCGGGATCGCCTACACCTCAATTTGGTTTCCGAAAGAACGGCAGGGCACGGCGCTGGGCATCTTCGGTGCAGGAAATGCGGGCTCTGCGTTGACAAGCATCGGCGCACCCTGGTTGTTGAAATACGTGACGAACGGTGGTGAGAATCTCGATGCATGGCGAGTGGTGCCGAAGCTTTACGCCGTGGCTCTCGTACTGATGGCGGTCCTTTTCTTCGTCTTCACAAAGACAAAAAAGGTGGAGCATGGCCGGGAGTTGACGTGGACACAGCGTTTGGCTCCGCTCAAGTACGTGCGTGTGTGGCGATTTGGTCTCTACTACTTTGTCGTGTTCGGCGGCTTTGTCGCACTCGCCCAATGGTTGATCCCGTACTACGTGAGTGCATACGGTATGAGCGTGGCGCTTGCTGGACTGATGGCCAGTATCTTCAGTTTCCCGTCGGGAGTCATTCGAGCATTGGGGGGGTGGCTCTCCGACAAGTATGGAGCGCGCGCCGTGATGTACTGGGTATTTGGTACTTGTCTCGTCTGCTTTGTTCTTCTCTGTGTCCCCCGGATGGACATAGAATCGCCTGGTCAAGGGATCATCGCCGACAGATCGGGGGTCGTTACGGAGAAGGCTCCCGGAAAAATTGTGGCAGGAGGGAAGGAGTACACGTTTCTTCCAAAACCGGAATCGAAGAACCGGATATCCGACGAGGGGACGCTCGTCTGGCCGACCTTTACGTTCTGGCAAGAGCCTGTGGTAAACGTCGGCGAAAGCGTTGTGAAGAAACAACTGCTTGCAAAAGGCGTCACGCACATTTACTTTCAGGCGAACGTCTGGGTCTTCACCATCCTCGTCTTTCTTGTCGGCATTGTTATGGGAATCGGGAAGGCGGCGGTCTACAAGTTCATTCCGGAATACTACCCGAAGGAAGTTGGCGTGGTGGGCGGTATCGTCGGCGTCATCGGCGGGCTTGGCGGATTTGTGTGCCCGATTATCTTCGGATATCTCTTGCAGGCAACCGGCATTTGGACGACGGCGTGGATGTTCTTTTTCATCGTCGCACTCGTGTGCCATCTCTGGTTGCATGTCACCGTGCGCAAGATCATGAGAGAACAAGCTCCTGTGCTGGCGAGGCAGATCGAAGACAAACGCCCACCGGAGGAGATGGCAGAGGAAGTCCCGTTGAGAGTGCTGCACCCGTGATTATTCCAATGTGGAGATCATTCATCTCGCGATCATAGCAGGGTAAATCTCATGGCAAACTCAATCTCCTGGGTACAGACCTGGACACCGGAAGATCGCACCTTCTGGAGTGAAACGGGCAGTAGGATCGCGTGGCGGACGCTGACGATCACCACCGTTGCCCTCATCGTATCATTTGCGTCATGGTTCATGATGAGTGCCATCGTGGTTCGCATGCCGCAAATAGGATTCGCGTTTGACACGATGCAGCTCTTTTGGCTTGCGGCGATGCCCGGACTGGCCGGCGGCAGCTTCCGGATCCTCCACACATTTCTCATACCGATTTTCGGGACGCGCCACGTCATTACCCTCTCCACGTTGCTCAAACTCATCCCTTGCGTGGGAATCGGCCTGGCCGTCATGAACCCGCACACGCCGTTCTGGCTCTTCATGATCCTGGCGTTCACGGCCGGATTCGGCGGTGGGGATTTCTCGTCGTTCATGCCGAGCACGAGCATCTTCTTTCCGAAGCGTCTGCAGGGAACGGCCCTTGGCATTCAAGCGGGAGTCGGGAATTTCGGGGTCAGTCTCGCACAATTTGTGACCCCATGGATTATCGGCTTTGCTTTGTTTGGAACGCTTGCCGGAGGTCATCAGACGTTTGTGAAAGGAACCGACTCCCATCCACTCTGGCTTCAAAACGCCGCCTTCTGGTACGTCCCAATCCTCCTCGTCATTGCAGTTGTCGCGTGGTTCTTCTTGCGCAGCGTCCCGGTGCGCGCTTCTTTCAAAGAACAGCTCGACATTTTCAAGAGCAAGCACACCTGGTTCTGCACGGCAACGTACGTGATGACCTTCGGATCGTTCTCGGGATTCTCCGCCGCATTTCCGCTCTTGATCAAGACCCTCTACGGGGGATTCCCGGATTCACCCGATCCACTGACCTATGCGTTTCTTGGTCCGCTCGTGGGCTCTGTTGCACGCGTCGCCGCCGGACCGCTTTCAGATAAGGTTGGTGGCGCTATTCTCACGCACGTTGTTGGAATCGGCCTCACCATCGCAGTTCTTGTGATGGCCTTTGCCGGTCTCCTGACTCCCGCATCACTCGATAGTTTTCCATACTTCGTTGCGCTTATGCTGTTCATATTCCTGCTTACGGGCGTCGGCAATGCATCAACATTCAGGCAATACCCGATCATCTTCGCACATTCGCCCCGGCAGGGTGCGGGCGTGATCGGTTGGACGGCTGCGGTTGCAGCGTATGGCCCCTTTGTTTTCTCGACGATGATTGGCCTGACACTTACGAGCACAGGTTCGGCGGTCCCGTTCTTTGTCGGCGCTGCTCTTTATTATGTGTTCGCGACCGTCATCAACTGGTGGTTTTATACGCGCAAAGGATGTGAGAAGCCGAGCTGATTTGAACGAGTCCTTTGTGAGAAGGAGCTCTGAAGACTGTGATGAAATCAATGATCTGGATGAATAGTCGAATCCTTACCGTCACGTTGATTGTCACCGTGCTTCTGGTTCTGAGCGTGTTCCTGACATCGTTCACGGCAAACTTGCGCTTGCCCGATAATCACCAGGGATATGAGCCGGTCCAGCCGATCGCTTACTCTCATCGGCTCCACGCAGGAGAACTGGGAATCGCATGTCTGCATTGTCATTACGGAGCGGAACGAAGCCGCACCGCGGGCATCCCGTCCGACAATGTGTGCATGAACTGCCATCGCTTCATCACGGCACCATTCGTCGATGTGAAAGCGGAGGACGATCTGGCTTTGAAGGAAAACCGTGCCCCACGACGGATCGTGTCCAACGAGATCAAGAAGATCTACTCCGCCTTCGCGCTGAACGAGGAGCTGAAACCCGATCCATCAAGGTCGCCCACGCCGATCGCGTGGACGAAGGTGCATGCCTTGCCGAGCTTCGCTTACTTCAATCACAGCGCTCACGTAACGAGCGGTGTGGAGTGCCAGACATGCCATGGGAACGTCGAGACCATGGAGCGCGTCCGGCAGTTCTCTGACCTCTCCATGGGGTGGTGCGTGAACTGCCATCGCGACGCCAATGCCAATGGCATCAACGGCAAGAAGGTTGATGCTCCGACAGATTGCTACGCGTGTCATCACTAGATGCCAAATGCCTGGTCCCCTGTACGAGTTCTTCACATCCGATCATGCCCGGCTGGATCGGCTCATCAAGCAAGCCGTCAAAGGACCGCACGAGATAGATCTGACATTGTACTCTCAGTTCCGGGCCGGGCTGCTCAAGCACATCGGAATGGAAGAAAAGATGTTACTGCCCATGGCTAAGCGATCGGCAGGAGGAGCAAGACGAGCGTTCATCGATCGCATTCGTCTCGATCACAGCGCGATCGCAGCATTGCTTGTCCCCACTCCGACGCCCATGATTATTGCAGCCCTTCGTGCCATCCTCAGTACCCACAACGCGCTGGAAGAAGCGGTCGGGGGTCTGTATGAAGAATGCGAGCACAGATTCCACGCCATCGCACAGGATCTGCTTGAGGAGTTGCGGGCTTTTCCCGAAATCCGTACGGCTCCCATCATCGAAGTCTCAATGGTCATCGATGCAACTCGTAGAGCCGTTGCCCGCGCCGGGTACAATCTTGATGATTTTGTCACGGATACGTTTGAAGTAGAAGACATCACATACGAAATCAAATGAGCAACCACTACCCTGCCGAGCACGATCGCCACCACGACGAGCCGCGTGACGTCCCAATATACGAAGTTGATCGGCGCTCATTCCTCAAACTGGCGGGCTTCACGTTCGCCGGGTCGGTCCTGGCAGGTTGTCAACCGGCGAAGGTCGAAAAGGTAATTCCGTTCCTGATTCAGCCGGAGGAGGTTACGCCCGGCCTTGCCTACTGGTATTCGACCACGTGCGACGGCTGCAACGCGGGATGTGGCGTGCTTGCCAAGAACCGCGACGGCAGACCGATCAAGCTTGAAGGGAATCCGGATCACCCGATCTCAAAGGGCGGACTCTGCGCAATCGGTCAGGCATCATTGCTTTCGCTGTATGATTCACACCGCCTGAAGAACCCGATAACAGAAGGGAAGGAGGCGACGTGGGACATCGTGGATGGCGGCGTTATCGCCCAGCTCGCCTCTATCCGAAAGATGGGTGGAGCGGTTCGCTTTCTGAGCGGAACGATCACAAGTCCCACGATGCGCGCCATGATTCGTCGCTTCCTGGAGGGATTCAAAGATGGAAGGCATGTCGAGTACGATCCCCTTTCTTGTTCGGCCATCCTCGATGCGCATCGCATCAGTCACGGCGCCAGAATTCTTCCCCGCTATCGGTTCGAGCGGGCGACCACCATCGTCAGCTTCGACGCGGATTTCCTCGGAACGTGGATCTCACCCGTCGAGTTCACCGCAGGATACCGGGCTGGGCGCAAGCTCGACGCGCAGCAGTCGCAGTTCTCATACCATGCTCAGATCGAGTCGCGGCTTTCGCTCACTGGAAGCAATGCCGACACGCGCATCTGCCTTTCCCCCGAGGAGTCGACGAAGTTTCTCGGCAGACTTGCAGCAATCGTAACGGAAAGAAGCGGTCGTCCTCTCGAGGGCCCCTCTGCCGGTGACGCGACATTTGAGAACAAGGTTCGTGATCTTGCCGACCGCCTCTGGGAATCCCGCGGGAAGAGCCTTGTGGTCCACGGCACGAACGATATCCGTCAACAGCTTCTGACGAACGCGATCAACCAGGCGCTTGGCAACTACGGCGCCACCTTAGACATCGAGCAGCCGTCGCATCAATTCCGTGGCGATGATGGTCGGCTTCAAGACCTTCTTGCCGAAGTAGAATCCGGCAAAGTGTCCGCGCTGTTCGTCGCCGGCGTCAATCCGATTTACGATCTTCCCGATGGCTCAACGTTGGCGGAACAACTCAAGAAGATACCGCTCGTCGTGAGTTTTGCCGTCACTGCCGATGAGACCGCATCCGCGGCCACCTCTGTGTGTCCCGTCCCTCACGCTCTCGAGTCCTGGAGCGACGGCGAAGCTGTTGCCGGTGTCGTCTCAATCACCCAGCCGACGATTCAACCCCTGATGAAGAGCCGACCGCTCATCGAGAGCCTGAGCGTTTGGATGGGAAAGCCGGCCTCGGCTTATGAATTGATTCAGTCGGAATGGGAACGGACGATCTTCAAGCGTCAAAGTGAACAGAAATCATTCGCGAGCTTCTGGGACAAGTCCGTTGAGAATGGATGTGCAGAAGTAAAGCCATCGGGTGGCTCGATGCGTTCATTCGATAGTGCTGCAGTTATGAGATCGTTGAAGTCGCTCGAAAAAGGCGACGCGCCTTCGAAAGAAGGCCTGACCCTTCTCCTTCATCCAAGCATGACGATGCTCGATGGGCGCCACGCCCACAATCCCTGGCTGCAGGAGCTGCCGGATCCCGTGACCAAGATTGTTTGGGACAACTACGCCTCACTCTCTTCTGCAACTGCCGGAAAGATCGGAGTTGAAGAGGGGGATGTGGTGAAAGTTCTCGTGGAAGACTCCGATCGACAACATCGGACGATCGAGTTGCCCGTTCACATTCAGCCCGGGCAGCACGACTCCGTAGTCGCGATCGCTCTCGGTTATGGTCGGAGAGGGACCGACCGTTTCACAAACATTGGTCCGCAATGGCTCCAATCGAAGCCGACGGTTCCGGCAGGGGAGCTCGTTGGGAGAAATGCGGCCCCGCTGTTGGAGTTCCGCCACGGTCATCTTTCGTATGGGGGATTTTCGGCTGCCGTGGAACGCCTCGGCAGAGAACACACGCTCGCCGCGGCTCAGGAGTACGATTCGCTGAGGGAGCCAAACCTTCTTGGAGAAGTATCGGGAAAACGTCGGCGCATTGTTCAAGAGACGACTCTCGCCGCGTACAAGGCGAATCCTGCGGCCGGAAGTTTTCCGAAGCATGCAGTTGATTCGATGTGGGCCGATGATCATCAGTACTCCGGACACCGATGGGGCATGGCGATCGATCTCAGCGCGTGCACGGGATGTTCGGCTTGCGTTGTCGGCTGCCAGGCCGAGAACAACATTCCCGTCGTCGGAAAGGACGAGGTGCGACGAAACCGGGAACTGACATGGTTGCGCATCGACCGGTACTACGAAGAGGAGAACGGCGAGTTCTCCGTTTCGCATCAACCGATGATGTGCCAGCACTGTGCGAACGCTCCGTGCGAAACTGTCTGCCCCGTGCTTGCGACCGTCCACAACAACGAAGGGCTTAACCAGCAGGTCTACAACCGCTGCGTCGGCACCAGATATTGCGCGAACAATTGTCCCTATAAGGTGCGCCGGTTCAACTGGTTTCAGTATCCGCGAGGTGACGACCTGCAAAAGATGGTGTTGAATCCTGATGTCACCGTCCGGGATCGTGGAGTGATGGAGAAGTGCTCCTTCTGC
>DMMN01000312.1:0-2659 GCA_003453835.1 Bacteroidota bacterium
GCTCGACCTCGCGGTCGGGTCCATTCAGCAGTAACATCCACCTGGACATCGAGACTGTCATGGCAAACGGAAACGGTAAAGGCAAAAAGAAGAAAGTCATCATATTCTCACTCATCGGCGTGGTCGTTGTGGCCCTTGTGCTCCTGGTGTTCCTGGGCAGCAACAAGGAGACCATCCTGACGGTCCAAACCGAGAATGTTTCCCGGCGTTCGATCACGCAGATCGTATCTGCCACCGGCAAGATTCAGCCGGAGACCCAAGTGAAGATCAACGCCGAGGTGAGCGGCGAGATCATCGAGCTCGCCGTGCGTGAAGGACAAAATGTCAAGAAAGGTCAGCTCCTTGTCCGTATCAAGCCGGACGCATATCAGGCTCAGCACGAACGGGCCATCGCATCGCTTGCCATCAATTCTGCCAATCTGAACAAGGCGGAAGCTGAATATAAGCGGATGACCGAACTCTACTCAAAGAAACTGGTGTCCGATGCCGAAATGGATATCTCGAAGGCATCATATCAGAGCGCAAAGGCCGCGCACGATCAATCACAGGCCTCAGTGAGAGAGGCGCGGGAAACGCTGGCAAAGACAACGATCAATTCGCCAATGGACGGCGTGGTCAGTCAACTGAAATCTGAGCTCGGCGAGCGTGTCAGCGGCAGTACGTTCACGCAAGGAACCGAGATTATGACCGTTGCTGACCTTGCCAGGATGGAAGCCCGGGTTGATGTGGGTGAGAATGACATTGTGCTTGTCACCGTTGGCGACACCGCCCGAATCGAGATTGACGCGTTCCCCGACCAAAAATTCAACGGCCTCGTCAGCCAGATTGCGAACACAGCAAAATCGACGGGAATCGGGTCGCAGGATCAAGTCACGAATTTCGAAGTCCGCATTCTCGTCCTGACACCTCCAGGAATACAGCTCCGGCCGGGCATGTCGATGACGTCGGATATCGAGACCGAAACGAAATCAGGCGTTCTCGCCGTTCCGATCCAGTCGGTGACGGTGCGCATGCCGAAAGAGCCGAAAGAGGAAGCGCAGGTGCAACCCAAGGAAGGTGAGGCAAAATTCGTCGCAGGAAATACCAAGAAGAAAGAAGAAGACAAGCTTGAGGAAGTGGTGTTTGTGGTGAAGGATGGCAAAGCAGAAACGGTTAGGGTCAAACGAGGCCTCAGCGATGATGCATACGTGGAAGTGACGGGGGAGAAGATTGAAGGCGTCGAAGTGGTGTCAGGACCGTTCAAGGCCATCAACCGCGATCTGGAGAACGGCAGCAAGGTGAAAGTGGACAACAAACGCACTCAACAAACGGGTGCAAGCGTAGCACAGAATCCAAACTCATGAACGACGGAACACACGCCATGTCCATCCTCATCAGGCTGCAGAACATCAAGAAGATGTATCAAATGGGCTCGGAAGAAGTGCACGCCCTGCGTGGGTTGAATGTCGAGATCAAGAAGAACGAGTATGTCGCCATCATGGGGCCGTCCGGTTCGGGGAAATCGACGCTCATGAATATTATCGGCTGCCTCGACACTCCTTCGTCCGGTATGTACGAGCTCAACGGCACGAACGTCAGCGACATGAACGACAATCAATTGGCTCGGGTACGGAACAAGGAGATCGGATTTGTCTTCCAGACATTCAATCTGCTCGCCCGTTCGGATGTCCTCCACAATGTCGAGCTTCCCCTCATCTACGGCGGCATCGGTGGCGGCGAACGAAAGCGCTTGGCCCGGGAATCCATTGCCCGCGTCGGTCTCACAGACCGGGCGCACCACAAGCCGAATGAACTTTCCGGCGGACAGCGCCAGCGTGTAGCTATTGCGCGCGCCCTGGTCACGCACCCCTCNNCGCATCGCAGGATCCGCATACGTGACGGACACATCGAGCACGATGAACCAGTGACCGACCGCCGCATCATTCATCATGACATCGCTGCCTCTGCCTGAATCATTATGCGACTATACATTGACGACCTGCGGGAGGGACTGCTCATCGCGTTCGCTGCCATCCGGGCGAACAAGATGCGCTCTGTGCTGACCGCGATCGGCATATTTATCGGCATCCTGTCGGTGACCCTGATGGGCACGGCAATTGAGGGATTGAACCGNNTGGTGGCTCATCAGGAACCGGAAAGATATCAAGATCGAACACGCTCGTGCCATTCAACGGCAGGCGGAACTCGTCCGCGGTGTTTCGCCGGTGACGGGCACATCGCGGAATGTCAAATACGAGCGCAAGATCATCGAGAATGCCGTTATTGTCGGTACGAACGATGAGTTTGTCGAAACGAGTAATGTGAACGTAGCGCTTGGCAGGTTCATGACTGCTATGGAAGTGTCGGGCGGCCGGCCAGTGTGTGTACTCGGGTCTGAGATCGCCGAAGGCCTGTTCCCGAATGAGTCGCCGATGGGGAAATCCGTCAAAGTGGGAGGGTACCCGTACCGGGTGCTGGGCGTTCTGGAAAAGCAGGGAAGCTTTCTGGGGATACAAAGCCTCGACAACAGAGTATATGTACCGATCAACAGATTCTTCAAGGAATTCAAGTCGTTCCGCGGCGGGGGAATTGAAGTGTGGGTGAAAGCGGCTTCGTTGGAGTCACTCGAAGAAACCAAAGAAGAGATCCGGGGTATTCTGCGAAAAGTGCGGCGGGTGTC
>DMMN01000312.1:2706-3042 GCA_003453835.1 Bacteroidota bacterium
CCTTATTCAATTCCTTATCGAGGCTGCCGCGCTGAGCCTGATCGGAGGATTGCTCGGTGTAATCGTTGCTTTCCCGCTCACGCTCGTCATCGATAATGTTCTTCCGACGGCCATGCCCATCAACGTGGTTGCCATTGCGCTCTTTGTTTCTGTGCTCGTCGGAATAATCTCCGGCTTCTTGCCAGCCTTTCGTGCATCGCGCATGGATCCGGTGGACGCTCTTCGCTACGAATAGAATCCATGGAATTTTCCGAAGTCTTTCGCATAGCCCTTAGCGCCATTCGGGCGAACAAGCTCAGGTCGGTCCTGACCTTGCTCGGCATCGTCATCGGCGTC
>DMMN01000147.1 GCA_003453835.1 Bacteroidota bacterium
CTAGCTCGACTGGGGCCGGGAGATTTCTTTGGAGAGATGGCTTTCTTCACAAGCGAAGGCCGGCGCAACGCCACTGTCCGCTCCTCCACCCAGGTTGAACTGCACGTGTTGGGCAAAGAGAACTTTGCTCGCTTGATCCAAGCGATCCCTGCCGCGCAGAAAGAGTTTTCTGCCAAAGCGGTTGAACGATTGAAGGAACGTGAGCGATGAGGGGGCCGCCCCGCCAGCCTCTGAATCTCCGAAGCGGTCACTCAAGCATCGGATGTGATCGTCCAACTCATCGTTTCTCCTCAAGAAACTCCTCTTTCCACGGATTGGCTGAGAAGATACGGCGTGGCGGAACCGCAACCAGAAGCATCATCTACGAATCCATACAGAGCTAAACTCCACTCTGTCTCCGTGGCATGTGTTGTCACTTGAACCTCCAGGAACATTGTGAGGGAAGTCGAGTATCTCTCCGTCTGTGCACCCTGGTAGCTCTCTCCAATTTCCCCTCTTGACTCTTTGAAGAACTATCTCGTTCATTGGAGGCCCGATCGGCAAGTCGGGACGAGACCTTGTTCAACTCCCCAGACGCGAGATAACAAACCCGATGGTTGCTCATTTTGCCCGGACCGAGCTCAAGCGTGCCTTATCCCTCCTCGACTCCATGATGATCAATATCGGAAGTATGATCGGCTCCGGGATTTTTCTGGTGCCCGCCACGCTCGCGCTCTATTTACACTCCTCCGGGCTCGTCATGGTTGTCTGGATCGTTGGGGGCATTGTAAGCCTCTTCGGGGCGCTTTCCGTGGCGGAGCTCGGCGCTCTTTATCCTCGGGCAGGAGGCCTCTACGTGTACCTGAGTGAAGCGTACGGTCCTCTTTGGGGGTTTCTCTATGGCTGGACCGCTTTTGCCGTGATCATGACCGGGGCGATATCCGCCGTAGGTGTAGGGTTCGCGACCTACCTGGGACACTTCATTCCTCTCTCCGAGGTGGGGATAAAGATCGTGGCAATTGCCTCCATCGTGCTCCTGACCGCCGTAAATTGTTTCGGTGTGAAAGCTGGAGCGCTCGTTCAAAACGGCTTCACCTTTCTGAAGATCGCTACGCTCGGTGCGTTTGTACTTCTCGGGCTTGTTTGGAATGGAGGTACGATCCATCATCCGACAGCTCCATTGGAGTCCGCTCCTATGTCAGACCTGGCTGGTCCATTCGGTTTGGCACTGGTCGCGGTGTTGTGGTCGTATGACGGCTGGATCGAGATCACCTACGTGGCGGGGGAGGTGAAGAATCCCCGGAGGAACATCCCCCTCTCCTTGATTCTCTCTACGATGTTCGTCGTCGTCATCTACACGTTGGTCAATTACACCTATCTGTCGGTGCTCTCGCTCGACGCAATCTCGACGTCAACGTTGGTCGCCGCCGACGCGGCAACGGTTATTATAGGGCCGGGAGGTGCGGCGATGGCGGCGATAGCCGTCATCATTGCCACGATGGGAAGTAACAACGGCTTCGTCCTCACCGGCGCGCGGATCTACTACGCCATGGCGACAGATCGAATGTTCTTCAGATTCTTCTCATTTGTCCATCCGAAGTACCAAACGCCGATCCCGTCCTTGATCGGTCAGGGCATCTGGGCAAGTGCGCTGGTGATGACCGGGACGTTCGATCAGCTTTTCACTTACGTCATCTTCTCTTCGTGGATTTTCTATGCCATGGCTGCCGGCGCGGTGATGGTCTTACGGGCCAAAGCTCCGCTCCGGGCGAGATCCTACAAGACATGGGGGTATCCGGTCACGCCAATTGTTTTCATGCTGTTCTCGCTCTATCTTGTCATCAACACTCTTATCGAAGATCCGAGAGACGCACTTGTCGGCCTGGGCATCATTTCCCTCGGAGTGCCTGCTTATCTCTATTGGAAAGGACTTTCAAATGAGACCAGGCGTCAGGTTCCTTACTGACGATCTCGTCGAGCGAATCGTTACCGAGGGGAGGAGCACGTTGTGCACCCTCGGTGTCGAGATTCACAACGATGCCATCATCTCCCTTCTCGCAGACCACGGGGCGCATGTCGATAGGAATGCGAATCGTGTTTTCTTCACACAGGAACTGATTGACAAAGCGCTTGCGGTAGCCCCGCACTCCTTCAAGCTATATGACGTGCTCGGGAACGATGCCGTTGATCTTTCGGGTTTCGCCGTCAATTTCACTCCGGGCTCTACTGCGATCAACATTCTCGACGGTGCGACAAACAGTGTTCGAAAGCCGACGACCGCCGACTACGTGTTGTATGCCAAGCTCATGGGCAAGTTGACGAACATCGCGTCTCAGTCGACGGCCATGATTCCATCGGACGTGCACCAAAACATGTCTGACAGCTATCGCTTGTTTCTCAGTTTGCTCTACTGTGAGAAACCTGTCGTCACGGGCGCATTCACGGTTGAAGCGTTCGAAATCATGAAAGAGCTACAACTTGCCGTGCGAGGATCCGAAGACGGCCTGGCGGCAAAGCCGCTCACGATCTTCTCCTGCTGCCCCACTTCGCCCTTCAAGTGGAATGACGTCACCTCTCAGAACCTCTTGGACTGCGCACGTAACTCGATTCCCGTTGAAATCGTTTCGACACCATTGTGCGGCCTAACGGCGCCGGTCACCATTGTCGGCACACTGGTTCAACACACGGTGGAGACGCTGAGCGGCTTGGTGATGAGTCAGTTCTCAAATCCGGGCACTCCCGTACTCTACGGTGGTTCGCCAACATGTTTTGATGTTCGATATGAGACGACACCCACCACAGCGATCGATACGATGATGCTCGACTGTGCCTTTAACGAAATCGGTAAATACTTCGGCATTCCCACGCAGGCGTACATTGGCCTGAGCGATTCCAAACTGCTCGATGCTCAAGCCGGGATGGAATCGTCCATTGGGGCGACGCTCGCGGCGCTTGCAGGAATCAACAACATCTCCGGACCTGGGATGCTCGATTTCGAAAGCTGTTTCAGTCCGGAGAAACTGTTGCTGGATAATGAAATCTGTGGAATGGTGCTCCGGCTGATTCAGGGAATCGAACAGAAGGACGATCTTCCGGCGCGCCCGTTGTTCGAAGAGCTTCTTCGGGAAGGGCAACTCCTCATATCGGATCACACGCGCAAGCATTTGAGGCAGCAGGATTACTTTCACAGCCCATTGATCGACAAGGCTGGCAGGGAGCGATGGGAAGAAGAGGGGAGCTTAACCCTTGGAGCGCGAGCGCGGCGGGAGATTGACAACATCACCCGCTCCTATGAGCCAACACGCCTCTCTCCCGAAACCCGAAAGGAGCTTGTGAAGATCATGGAATCGGAAGCACGTCGCCAGGGGATGCCGAGCATTCCGCATCTCGAATGAATGTTCTTGAAGGACGGCCCTCATGGCCGGCTTCGCCGATCGCGAGGATTGCGTGCGTTCGAGTTCACACTTCTTCCGGCGGGGGTCGGCTTCCATTTCTCGAACGCGCTTGTTATCTTTAACCGTCGCTGGTCTCCACTGAGGAGACGCGACCTCGGTTGTGAGATTGACCGTCATTGTTTTTGAACGTCGGAGCATGACACTTCATTGCACCAAAGAGAGCTGCCCGTCGTGAAAACCGTCATCGTCCTACTCGGCTTTACCGTCGTTGCCGCCATGCTTGTCGTCATGGTGTCAACGGATTTCTTCGCTCTCTTTCGCGGGGAACGCACGCACGTCACTCAAGTCTATTTTGCGGACAACATTTCACCGGCACATCAAGCTGCAATTCAAGAATTCAACACTCGATATGCGGGGAAGATCGAGGTCATCCCGGTCAACCTTCCGTTCGACAAATTCACGACCAATGAGAGAAAAGAACTTCTCACCCGCTCGTTGAGAACGAAGAGCGATCGGATCGACATTTTCGCCGTGGACTACATTTGGGTCGCGCGCTTCGCGAAATGGGCAGAACCCCTCGATCTATGCGTCACGGATGGAGAGAAGAAAGCTATCCTGAACGACGCGCTCGAAACGTGCACGTACAACAACGCGCTCGTCGCCATGCCATTCTATATTGACATCGGCATGATGTATTACAGGCGAGATCTCGTGCAGAAGTTTCCGGACTCGCAGCATATCGAAGAAAGGCTGAGGAGGTCTATCTCGTGGGAGGAACTCCTGCGATTGGGTAGTCGGTTTGATCGCGGGGCCAGGTCCTTCTACATCTTCCAGGCCAACGATTTTGAAGGGCTCGTGTGCAACTACTTCGAAATCCTTGCGGGCATGGATCCGGAGTTTCGCGTTCACCGGCGGATCGATCTGAGCTCGCACCACGCTCACGCTGCCCTGCAGTTTCTGGTCGATCTCGTGCACAGGCAGAAGCTCTCGCCAACCGCCGTTTCGGAGTTCGATGAGCAGCGGAGCTACACGTACATGCTGCAGCACGACGGGGTTTTCATTCGTGGTTGGCCGAATTTCCTGGAGCAATTCAGGACGTTCTTCCCCGACACCAACAAGCTGAACAACATTGCCCGCTCTGCCTTACCGCATTTTGAGGGAAAGAGACCTGCTTCGGTGTTCGGTGGATGGAACCTCATGGTATCGAAGTACTCGACACGGAAGGATGCCGCGATCAAGTTCATTCGGTTTCTACAGACTGAGGAAATTCAGAGGCTCCTCTTTGAAATCGGCGGTTACATCCCGATCAACACGAGCGTGTATGCCGACAGCTCGTACCTCAGCAACCATCCTGATTTGCGATACTATCGCACTCTTCTCGACAACGGTTTTCATCGACCCGTGCTGGAGGAGTATACAAAGATCTCCGACATCCTCTCACACTATTTGCACGCTGCCGTCAAGCGGGAGCTGACCGTCGCCGAGGCGCTGCAGAACGCATCGCGCATGATCGAATCAAACGAGGTTCTCATCAAGTGACGACCCGATTGAGCCTGGATCTGAAGCAGATTGCGGAGAAATTCAGGAAGTACCGCTTCGAGCTGACACACTTGACGATTCTCTTCATCGTGCTGATTATCTTTCAAGTGATCGTTTCGCTTGTGCAGAAGAACTCCGTCCAAAGTGTTCTCGTGGAGACACAGGAGTGGTACCAACAGGACTCTGCGGAGAGACTTGCCTACCTGACTGCGACGTCGCTCGAGCTGCTGCTGGAGGCAAAGACTCAGAAGCAGACTGTTTCTGAAAGTGACAGGCGCAAAGCGATTCAGGACTTCAACATCATCTTTAGCCAGCAGATCTTGCATCAGAACGTGCAGGCGATCTGCATCCTTGTGGCAAGAGATACCGCTATCTACGCGATCGACGACGGGCAGACGCTGTATTCGTTCGTGTTTGAGCCGGGCCGTGGGCAAATCGGCCGGCAGAGTGTTCATGAGGAGCCCATCCGGCTGTACGGGTCGCTCAGAGCGAAACTGAGCAAAGAAGAACAGACGTACACCATCCTCGAGGGAAAACAGACCTTTCATGTGTTCGTGCCGTTCGTCCTGCGCGGCGAGTTCGTCGGGGCTCTCTATATGCGAAGCACGCCCGATCTTTCGTTCATGACGAGGGGCATGGTCTCGAACTACGATGAAACCGCGGTCATGTTCTCCGCTCTGATGCTGTTCGGGCTCCTCGCAATGTTCTACATTTCATCGTACACCCTGAGAGAACGAAACGAAGCTCAACAACAGCTCTTCGAAGAACAGAAACAGCATCTGGCAGAGCAGATCAATCACCAGAAAGAGGCGTTGTTCACGAAACGGATCTATCACACGCATCACAAAGCGGAAAAGGTGATGGGTTTCATCAAGGAGGACTTGCGTGCGCTCTCAGCCAGCAACATCGAAGAGATCAAACGTCGTGTGAGCAAGTACTCGAACTTCATCGCGCGAACGATCTACGATATGAAGTGGTACGATCCGCCGATTCAGACGATTCGCAATCCATTGTTCAGGACGGACGTGAACGAGGTCATCCGCTTCATTGTCGAGCACATCTTCAAGAAGGTTTCCCAAGGCTCGGACGCATTTCGATTCCAGCTTGATTTAGACGATCGGGTCCCGAGCGTGCCGATCAACGAATACGTCGTCTGGGAGGCGCTCGAACCGATATTTCAAAACTGTTTCGACCACGCGGGACTACGCGATCTTGTGATCACGGTGGAGACGAAGTATGACCCGGCGAGGAACCGGTCCCAGATCATCATCCAGGACAACGGTAGCGGCATTGCCCCGGAGTTGCTCGCGTCGAATGATCGTGGAGTCAAAAAGCTGTTTCTTGAGGATGTCACGACCAAACACGACAACTCGCAACATTCCGGGTACGGGTGCTACATCGCATACGAAATCTCCAGGCAACGTTGCGGCTGGGACCTGGACGCCGAGAACGTGCCCGACGGCGGTTGCCGGTTTATCTTCACGTTATTTCACGAATCCTGATGGCGCGCTCAATGTTCGACGGTCGGGTAATAACCCTTCTGCTCATTGAAGATGAGGACTTCGATGTGCGGCGCATCCAGAACACGCTGCGGCCGTTTGAGGGACAAATACGAATCCGCGATATCGTATCGAACGGCTCCGTAGCGCTGGATCTCTTGCGAGCCGCTCCGGAAGCCTACGACGTGGTCGTGATGGATTTCCAGATCGCCGGCGGATTGCGAGGCGAGAATCTCATCCACGAGATCAAACAGATCAATCCTTCGGTACAGATCATTGTTGTGACAAAGATGACCGTGCATTTCACCGATTTTGATTTTGCCAACAGCCTGATTCGGGCCGGGGCGTACTGGTATTGCACCAAGTATCCGGGAGACATCGAAGATCAGATCTATCAGCCGACGGATTTCGTCCTGAGCATTTTCAATGCCTACCAAAAGCGGCAACTTGAGAAAGAACATCTGCGCTCCTCCCGAAAGCTCTCGAGGAATGTCGAGAAGACCCTTCGGCAAAAGCAACTCATCGGCGTTTCTCAGGCTCTCGAACATGTCCGCGAACAGATAAAGAAGTGCGCGGAGACGGGTGCCAATGTTCTTATCACCGGGCCCTCGGGAACGGGGAAGGAGCTTGTCGCGGCCAACATTCATTATACCGGCCCTCGCAAGTTTGAGAACTTCGTACCGATCAACTGCGGCGGCATTCCCAACGATTTGATCGAAAGCGAGTTGTTCGGAAATGAGAAGGGATCCTTCACCGGAGCGGAGTCCCGTAAAACCGGCCTTTTCGAGGCGGCACATGAGGGGACACTGTTCCTCGACGAAGTCGGGGAGCTTCCTGCTTCCGCCCAAGTCAAGCTTCTGCGGGTTCTTGAAGATGGCCAGATCGAGAAGATCGGACGAACGGAAACGATTGCCGTCGATGTCCGGGTGATTGCCGCGACCAACAAGGATCTGGCGCGGGAAGTAACGCAAAAGAGATTTCGAGACGATCTCTTCTACCGGTTGAATGTCGTGCATCTCTCGATTCCTGCACTGACGGATCGCCCGGAGGATATCCCGGTCCTCCTCGACCACTTCATCGTGCAATTCAGCTATGAACTTGGCCGCCCGCGACCAAGTATCGATAAGGACGCCCTCACGTTTCTCTCGCGGTACGGGTGGCCGGGTAATGTGCGAGAACTGAAGAACTTTGTTCAACGATTGTTCTTCGTCGGTGAGCATGACTTCGGCCCTTCCGATGTCCGGTTGTTGCTCGGAGTCTCTCCCGACGAGGACCAAGATCCCATCAGTCGAATGGTTCGGTCCTGGCAACAAGAAGAGATCATCCCGTGGAAGGAGGTCGAGAAAAATGTGCGGGCGAAGTACTTCGCGTTCGTCCGCAAGCACTCGAAGTCCGACGCAGAAGCGGCCAAGAAGCTCGGCCTGGCCCCCCCAAACTTCTACAGGATGTGCAAGGAGCTCGGCCTGAAGTAGCAGTTTCGCGTCTGGCTCCGGGACAAAGATTCGATGGGGAGATTCTCATCGGACTCAATCAAGACGATTCTCTTTTCCTCACTATCCCCCACGACTTGGCGTTTCCTAACCAAGCCCTTCCAAGATCAAGAAGTCGCCATTATTATTCTAATAATTTGTAGCAGGGTGCAGCGTCTTGGATCGCATCTATCCTTGAAGAATCGGCGCTTTTCCCGAACACAGCCGCGGCACGATTTGTGCAATTTTCTGGCCACGTGCCGGCCCCCTTCGCTCATACAGGCGAGCTCCTCGGTGCCATCTATCTGATCGTGCTGGTTGCCGTCGGCTTTTACTTCTCGAAAGAGCAGTATCGAGATTCGAGTTCTTATTTCCTTGGCAACCGTGGAGCCGGGTGGGTGACGCTGACTCTCTCCTTGGCCGCTACATGCATCGTGGCAGAGCTCTTTCTTGTCAGAAGTCAACTCGGCGCACTTGGAGCATGGGACGGCGTCATCTTCGGCGCATCAATAGTTGGCGCGATTCTCATCCTGGCGTTCGTCATCGGCCCCAAGCTGTCAGCAACCGGTGTGATGACGGTCCCGGAGTATCTCGGCGGGCGATACGGCGTCGGAGTTCAGTTCATCACGAGCGGAACGTCGATTCTCATTCTCACAGCGTTTCGGCTCGCTACGATTCTGCTTGTTACTCGCATGCTCCTTGGGGATTGGAACGGGACGGCGGCGCATGCGTGGGTATTCCTTGCGGTGACCGTCAGCGGAGTCCTCGCGATAGCCGGGGGCCTGAGAGTCGTACTTCACACACAAGCCTTTCAGGCCATCGTTCTTGTTGCAGGCTCAACAGTGCTTCTGGTGGCGGCAATTTCGGGTTCTCAAGTTGTCAGGCCCGCAACGGGAGCAATCCTTCAGCCGGTCTCCCCAAGCGGCCTGTTGACCGAAGGCGAATGGTTCGTGCTGTTGGCCCTTCTGCTTTGGTACTGGTGTGCCGATCAAACGAACCTTCAGCGCATGTTCGCAGCCCGCTCACCGAAGGACATCCGGCTGGCCCTTCTTGGCGTCGCGTCAATCGTCGCCGTCCTTCTCATTCTCTTTTTCGGAGTATATACCCTGGCGATTGGTGCACCCAATGAGGACTCGATACTGCACACAACAAATCTTCCTCTAGATGATTTGCCGTCCGCACTAGAGGGCGTATTCTCCGTTTCTATCCTTGCATCCGTGATGGCTCTGCTTTCAGCGACGTTTCATTCAACGGGCACGCTCATAACAATCGACTTCTATAAGACTCTCGATCCGACGACAACGGAGCGGAAACTCGTGCTCGTCGGACGGCTCGCAACCGGCGTAGTCGTCGTGTTGACCATCCTAAGTGTACCAGCGTTGCGGACACTGAACCCGGACAACGACCTGGCAGCTCTCGTTCGCGCCCAAGTATTAATCGCGGCACCCATAGCGGTTCTCCTGCTGCTCGGATCCTTATGGAAAGGGCTTAACGACAAAGGAGCTCTGTGGTCGCTCATTGTGAGCGGAGTCGTGGCACTTTCTTGTCTTTTCATTTTAAGGCCCGGAGGAAGTGACCGATTGTCGTCCATCCTGCCTCATTACGAATGGTTCAGTCGCCACTCTATGGCTGTGCTGACGGTGATTCTGGTTTCTCTTGTTGTGTCTGTGTTTGTAAGTCTGGCGACCGGACGTGTGAGCGAGAGAAGACCTACCCGGTTGGCAGCGAATGGAGTTATGAGTGAAAAGGAGAGGGGAGGCTGAGTGCGGATTCTCNNCCTGCCGTAAGCGGAGGGACGGGATCGTGTGATCGGGATCAGTCAGGTTTCAGATCGCTGTTTAACTAACGCTCTTACACAATCAAGAAAGGAGAGACACATGAGGACATTGTTCATTGCCTTAGTGATGGTCTTCGCGGCGGCAACGAGCTACTCGCAATGGATATGGAACGGATTCGAGCGCGCTGCAGCCGATTCCTTCTTCCAGCACTATCCGTTGAATACAGGCCTCGGAACCGGATCGGGCTACATCAGACTCTCGGACAACACGACCGGGCCGGCTGCATACCATGGTTCGGCAGCGCTCAAATGCGAGTGGCAGGTGCACAGCAACCAAACATGGGGTGGATTCGTTCAGATGANNTTGACTTCTCATCGGGCTCCAACATAAGTATCTGGTACTATAACGTGACACCATCGAGCCAGGTTGGTCTAGTAAGCATGAGGTTCAAGCTCCATGAGGCCGGTGGAAACGCAAGATACTGGGGCGATCAAAACGATCACGAAGAATGGTACTCGGAAATCGCCGGCATCTATGACGCAGCGCCGGGATGGAAGCAACTCCTGATTCCATTGAAAGACCTTGGGGCCGGAAATCCCACGAGCACAGGCTTCACGCTCCCCGGCTGGAGCGGTCGGCTGAACAACGGCACTCTGGATTTCGACAAGATCATCGGCTACAGCATCGAGTGGACAACTCCCGGTATCACGAATCAAGGCAGCGCACAGGGCGTCGTCGTGTGGGACAAGCTTCAGACGACCGGGTTCAAAACGACTCCTGTGACAACCTTCGATAGCGTTGCCGTAAAGAACTTCTTCGGCGCCGACACGATGAGCTGGGCCGCAGGAAACAAAAGCTCCCTCCGCTTTACGGATGTGACGACCGATCCATTCGAGGGATATTCCTCGTTGAAGGTGAACTGGAAAGTTCATATGAGTGAGAGCTGGGGAGGATACGCCAACTTCTCGAAGGAGTTACCGAGCGGGCAATTCTTCAAAGACATGACATCGAACACGGACCTTCTGCTCTTTGTCAAGAACAGTGTGAAGTCTACGATTCCCAAACGCGTCACGCTGCGACTGTTTTTGTACGACTGGAGCAGCGGGGTGAAGGAAGAGTGGTGCCATCTCATCAAGGTCAATCTCGACACGTCCATAAGCACCTGGCAGATGATCAAACTCCCGTTGGTGAGCGTCCAGAGCGAGCCGGATGCGAATGTCCTTTCGACAAAAGGATTCAAAATACCCGGATGGATCAATGTGAAGGGCAATTCGCTCTTGGATCTGAACAAGATCGGAGGATATCGACTCGAATTCTCCGGTGATGCGTCGGGTCCACAGGGCGCCCTGGCGGAAGGGGAGATCTGGTTCGACCTTCTCATTCCAACGGGGTATCGCGAAACAGATGTTACACCGCCGACGCCTCCCGCCTCGCTTGCGGCGGTGGCGGGATCGTTTGTGAACCTTGTGACCTGGACGGACGTCTCGGGGGAGACGGGCGAAACGTATGATGTCTACTACAGCGACAAGCCGATCACGGATGTGAAGGCTGCCGGTGTCGAAGTCGTTCGGCTGAGCGTTCCGGAGAATACACAGGTAGCCGAGCATGTGTTGCGGGCTCCAGCCACGAACCAATCGGTGTCGTACTATTACGCCATCACCTGCACGGACAAGGTGGGGAACAAGTCGCTGCCTGGCAAAACTGCCACTGCGACCTCCAACACGGCCAAAGGTGTACCCACGATATCGCTAAGCCCACCCGCAAGTTTCAGGGCTGACGGAGACCTGGCTGAGTGGAGTTCCATCACGCCGATCAGAATCTACCTCTCAGACGGCACGGGGAGCAAGGTGACGAATACCAAGATCGACAACGACGCCGATTTGTCGGTGAAAGCGTATCTTGCGGTCGACAATCAGTTTTTGTACGTTGCGTTCGATATCACGGACAACGTCGTGCAGGTCGATACGACGCAATCGGACACATGGATGCAGGATTGTCCGGATCTCTTCATCGGATTGTTTGACTGGCGTGGTTTGCCCCACACTTCGTACCTGAGAGGCGCCAGACCGGACTATCACTTCCGCTTCTCCGAAAACCGCGTTCTGGAAGACGGCCACCTGTCGACGTTTGACCTGCGGCCGGGTACCAACTACAAATGGTTTAGAAAATTCCCATCGGGATACAACATCGAGGCGAAGATTTCGCTCTCGGCACTTGCGACCGCAGGGGGTGACTCGCTCTTCCGGCCAAAGGAAGGAATGCGAATCCCGATCGACTTCTCCATCAACGACAACGATGACCCCGGTGTGAGGCGGGAAGGCATTCTCACGTACTCGCCGAGAAACGAAGATCAGTCGTGGAGCGATGTCTCGCGATGGACACATACCTGGATCGGCAACAAATGGACGACCACGGGATTGGAGGAGGAGCAACTGTTGCCCTACTCGTACGAGCTCCTGCAGAACTATCCGAATCCGTTCAATCCGACAACCCAGATCAATTACACTCTTCAGAAAGACGGCTTCGTGACGCTGAGGATCTTTGACCTTCTCGGCCGCCAAGTAGCTCAGGTAGTGAACGAAATGCAACAAGCCGGGAAATACACCGTCTCCTTGAATGCCGCAGGATTGCGTATGGGAAGCGGTGTGTATTTCTATCAGATTGAGAGCGGCTCGTTCAGAGAAGTTCGGAAGATGCTTCTGATTAAGTGATGTCAATTCGCGGGCACAGCTCGGAGACCTCGGGCTGTGCCCTGTTTGTTTGACGCCTCAGAGAGTGACGACAACGTATGAAGACACGATTCCTTTTATCATGCAGATTCCCTCGCTCAGAGAGATCAGCATCTCTTTGGATCCGGCTTTGTTCACTCGTTTTCATCGGACTCCTCGTGGCGGCCCAACTGTTGTACGCCGGGACCACGGGAAAGCTTGCCGGAAGAGTGCGCGACTCGGAAACGAAAGAACCGCTCGTCGGCGTGAACGTCTTCGTCGAAGGAACCTACCTGGGTGCCGTAACGGATGGCGATGGGTACTACTTCATTAACAACATCCCACCGGGTCAGTACACGGTCATCGCCAGCATGGTCGGGTTCAAGCGAACGATCACCAGGAATGTGGTGATCAAGATCGATCTCACCACACGACTGGATATTTCTCTAACCTCTACCGTTCTTCAGTTGGGGCAGGAAGTCGTTGTGCAGGCCGTTCGCCCGATGGTGCAGAAGGATCTGACGTCGACCTCCGCGACCGTTTCATCTGAGGAAATGAAGATGATGCCTGTGGAGAATCTGAATCAGGTCATCAATCTTCAGGCCGGAGTTGTCGGCGGCCATTTTCGTGGCGGTCGGCGCAATGAAGTGGCGTATCTCGTCGACGGGGTGTCCGTAACGGATGCGTTCAGCGGAAGTCTGGGCCTTGAGATCGAGAACTCTTCCATCCGCGAGATGGAGGTGATCAGCGGGACGTTTAACGCAGAATACGGCCAGGCAATGTCCGGCATTGTCAATATTGTGACACAGGACGGGACATCGCACTTCAGAGCGATGGCGTCTGCGTACGGAGGGAACTACTTCACTCCGCACACGGATCTGTTCCAGAATCTCGACAAGCTCAACAACATTCGTTCAAAAGACCTGCAGTTCAATCTGAGCGGCCCGGTTCTGGTATTGGAAGACCTGACGTTCTTCCTTACGGCGCGCTACTTCCATGATGAAGGTCATCTCTACGGAAAGAGGGTCTACAACATCACCGATGACGTTCCGTACTTCCCCGATCCGCTCGATCAATCCACCTGGATTGCCCGCAACACCGGCGACGGGGCGTACGTGCCGATGAACCCGTACACGAAATACTCCTTCAATGGAAAGCTGACCTATTCATTTCCGTCTCTCAAGATCTCGTACTCGTACTTCTGGGACGACAACGAGAACAAGTACTACAATCACGGGTTCTCCTGGACACCGGACGGCATCCTGAATCATTACCGGACCAACAACGTTCACAGTCTGCAAGTTACGCACGTGCCGTCACAGAGCACATTCCAGTCACTGAAGTTCGCCTACAACGATCACGACTACAGGGGCTACCTCTACGAAGACCCGTTCGATTTGAGATACGTTGATCCGAGGCGGGGGATCGCCGTTTCGAACTATACATTCCGCTCCGGTGGAAACGACGGCTCCCGATACGCAAGAAGCACGCGTACGTTTATTGCACAATGGAGCCTGAATTCGCAGCTCTCCAAAGAACACAAGATCGGGCTGGGCGCCGAAGCACGGCTGCACAGAATCTTCAACCATGGCTGGGAGATTTACAACCTTACTGAAGGACAGGTTGATTCCCTCAGGAATCCGATTTTCACGCTCGGATACCGGTCGCTCGGAAGTTTTGGAAATCAAGCATACACGAAATACCCCCTGGAGATCTCGGCATACCTTCAGGACAAGATGGAATACGACATCATGATCATCAATGCCGGGGTTCGCTTCGATTACTTCAATCCTCGATCGTCGATGCCAACCGATCTCCGAAATCCTGCAAACAATCCGAATTTCCCCGAAGCAGGTCAGCTCACGCAAGGGAAGACAACCGTACAGATCAGCCCGCGTCTGGGCGCATCGTTCCCGATTACCGATCAGGGGGCAATTCATTTCTCCTACGGCCACTTCTTCCAGATCCCGGATTTCGGCAATCTCTATTACAACTCCGATTTCCTTGTCAGACCGGGAGGATCGCTTTCCTCCATTACCGGAAACCCGGACCTGAAACCTCAACGCACGGTGATGTATGAGATTGGATTGCAGCAAGTTCTGTTTCCGAATGTCTCGGTCGACTTCACGGTGTACTACCGCGATATCCGCAATCTCTTGGGCATGGAGATCATCAACACCTACGAAGGCTTCAAGTACGCCCGGTTCATCAATCGGGACTATGGAAACGTACGGGGCTTCATTGTCTCGGTCGACAAACGCTTTGCCGATTTCTTCAGCGCTCAGGCCGACTACACGTATCAGATCGCCGAAGGCAACGCGTCCGATCCGTATGCCGTGTACAACGACAACCAAACGGATCCTCCCATTGAATCGGAAAAGAAGGTCGTACCACTCGATTGGGATCAGCGATCGACGCTGAATCTCGCGCTCAATGTCGGCACCCCGGGCGATTGGACAGTCGGGTTGGTGTTTCAATACGGCTCCGGTTGGCCGTATACCGAAGACGCCAGGATTTCCCAGGGTGTCCGATTCGAAAACGGGGGCAAGCGTCCTGCAACTTACAACGTCGACTTGAAGGCAGACAAAGTTCTCATGCTCGGCGACTATCGCGTGAATCTATTCTTACTCGTTTACAATTTGCTGGACATCAAGAACGAGTACGGCGTCTACGCGAGCACGGGCCGGGCAACGAGCGACCTCAACACGAAATACGCCGGGGAGATCATCGGTCTGAATACGATCGAGCAGTTTGTGAAGAATCCGTCCATGTACTCTACCCCCCGTCAACTCCGGTTTGGATTGAGCCTGGGCTTCTAGGTTCGATCTAACCGGTGGACATCCTCTAGATGAATGGAAATCGCGCTATGAAGGAGATAGGTAGCATGCACAGGCTTCTGCTCTACGTTGTCGGTTTGATCTTCGTCTGTGACGCTGCAATCGGGCAGGTCAGTCCGCAAATTCAAAAGTATCGGAACGACCCAAAGGGGAACGTCCAATTCCGGAAAGAAGGGATGATGGACGGAAACCTCGTGAGAACGCTCTTCGGTAACAACGGTGAGGTCGGACACTGGCCGTTTCAGCCTTCAGGCGAGTGGCCGAAGGGAAGTGGCCAAACTTACCTTGACGGCGTCGCCGTTCTCGTTTCCGCTGAAGTTACAGCCCCGGGAAACAGACAGATCGTTCACCCACTGGAGACGTCGTATCGTGAGTGGATGGATGAAGATCCCGTAACGGGCGAGATATGGGGATTCGAACCCGTACCCGGTTATGTGAATCCCGGTGCAACGAGGCCAGCGGTCAATGCCGACGCAACTTCATGGCCGCAGGTGTGGCCCGACGCCCTCAACCTGACCTCCAACTGGAATGGCTATTGGTACGGCTACTTCGGCCGTGGAGTCACGAACGCCGATTTTGAGACCTTCTTTGTGATGGATGATTCGCGTGACGGCGAATTCAAACGCGCTCCCTACAACTTTTATCCCATCGCTTCCGNNTGGGGTTGCGGGTTGAAGTGCGTGGGTTCCAATGGTCGCACGTTCTGGCCGAGGACATCATTTTCTGGCACTACGATATCGTAAACATCTCGGACATCGACTACGACAAAGCGATCTTCGGATTCTACACAGATCCAGGTGTGGGCGGCACAAACGATTCGCAGGACGATTGCGCATCGTTTGATACGAGGCTTGACCTCGCCTATTTCTTCGACGGAGATGGCTACGGCATACCGATTCGGTGGAGGACGGGTTACTACGGCTATGCCTATCTGGAAAGTCCCGGCAACGCCTTGAACTCCACAGATGATGATGAAGATGGGATGGTCGATGAGCGGCGCGATGACGGCATCGATAACGATCGTGACTGGATCTCGTTCACCGATCTGAATGGAAACGGCAAATGGGATGCGCAGGAGAACGAGCCGCTGAACAATGACGTCGGACGCGACGGCGTCGGCCCGTTCGATCCCCAGTACCTGGGCCCGGACGAGGGGGAAGGAGACGGGAGGCCGACGGATGGCGAGCCGAATTTCGACAAGACCGACAAGGACGAATCCGATCAAATAGGGTTGACGAGTGTCTCGATCTACAGGCTTGGCGATGGCGGGACAGGCGGTGGTTGGCCTAAGGACGATGAGCCGATGTGGCTCAGGATGAGCTATCATAACTTCGACACGTCGTTGCAGCGCTCGAACATCAGCATGGTGTTTGCGTCGGGGCCGTTTCCGTTGAAGAAAGGGACGCGCGAGCGGTTCTCTATGGCGCTGGTGTTCGGGAGCGATCTGGAGGACATTATCTTCAACAAGGAAACTGTCCAGCAGATCTACAACTCGAATTACAACTTCTCCAAGCCGCCGCTGAAGCCAACCCTGAAAGCCGTGGCGGGAGACGGCAAGGTATATTTGTACTGGAACGCCGTCGCCGAGGAATCGCGCGATCCGTTCCTTGGTTTCCAGAACAACGACCCCCGGCAGGGATACAAGAAGGATTTCGAGGGATATCTCGTCTATCGAAGCACGGAAGCGGAATTCTCCGACATTAAGGTGATCACCGATTCGAAGGGTGCACCGAAGTATTGGAAACCAATCGCCCAATTCGATCTGGTCGATGGCATTAAAGGCCCGGATCCCGTTGGAATCAACGGAGCGCATTTCTATCGTGGAAACGACACCGGGCTCCAGCATTCGTTCATCGATACGGACGTCAGGAACGGGCTTCGCTACTATTATGCCGTCGTCTCGTACGATCAGGGCGATCCGGCATTTGGAACGACGGGTCTCCAGCCGTCCGAGTGCACAAAGATTATCTCGGAAGATTTCTCCGGGAATCTCAAGTTTGTCGACATCAATACCGCCGTCGTTACGCCAAATGCACCCGCGGCCGGCTACGTGCCACCACAAATAACCGGCAATCTTCGAAAGGTCTCTCAAGGTGTCGGGACGGGCTCGATCAATGTCAATATCTTGAACAGTGGCGAAATCGTCGAGGGGACGAGCTACCGCGTCGTCTTTAGCTCAACGGGACTTCTGCCGGACTACAAGACGTCGTCGTACGACATCATCCGCACGCGAGGATCGCGCACGGATACCATCGTAAGAAGGGTCGATGCATCCGAGTTTGGGGAAAACAAGTTCAGTCCGCCTTTCGATGGAATGACCGTCACTGTTGTGAACGATACCGCCACTGCGGTAATCGATTCCCTCACGGGGTGGGTCGTGGGGAGCAGCAACCTGAGCATGTTTGTCTTCCCCGATAACGTGACGAGTCGGGGAGCTCCGTGGCCGAGCGACTATGAAATCCGGTTCTATGACACGCCGCAGGACACGACGTACTTCAGCTCGCCGCCTCTCTATCCCAAAATACCCGTGAAGTTCACGATCACAAATACGACTTCAGGGAAGCGTGCGAAGTTCGTCATTCAAGACAACGACGCATCGAATACGCTAAGCCCTGGCGACGTTATCAGCATCCTTGAGTTTGCGGGGGCGGAAACGATGGCAAACTGGAGGATTGCGTGGGTGGTTCTCTATAGCCGACCATCAGGGGGAGGTGTCGTAGAGCCATCCCCCGGGGATCGATTCGTCATTCGAACGACCAAACGCTTTCAGACTGGCGATGCTTTCACCTTCGGTACGAAAGCCTCGGTGGTTGATCAAGCGCTCGCGAGTACCCAGCTTGACGGGATCAGCGTCGTGCCGAATCCATACATTTCCGGTGCGCGGTGGGAACGAAGGGTCTTGAATCAAACGGGGCGGGGCGAACGACGGATCGACTTTACAAACCTCCCCGCCCAGTGTACTGTCCGCATCTACTCGCTCGCGGGCGCGCTTGTAAGGACTCTCTACAAAGACTCTCCCGCGACGACGGGTGCGTTGAGCTGGAATCTCGTGTCTGAAGACGGAATGGATGTTTCCTACGGCCTCTATGTGTATCACGTCGATGCCCCTGGGGTGGGACAGCACATTGGTAAGTTTGCGATCATTAAATAAACTCAGTGGATCGTTATGAAG